>NZ_JBAGKI010000007.1:0-138528 GCF_036689795.1 Micromonospora palythoicola
GGGGGGGCCCCGCCCCCCTCGGCGGCGGGGGCGCCGGGCCCGCCCCGGGGCCAGGTGGATCGCCGGGGTCAGGACCGGCGTCAGCGGCCCTGGAGGGCGTCGAGGGCGACGGCCATGGCGATCACCAGGCGCCGGTCGATCTGCGGGTTCTGGATCTCGACGACGTACCGGTCGCGCAGACCCCACTTCTTGACCACGGAGAAGACGGGCTGCCCGTCCGCGACGAAGTCGAAGTGGTACGGCAGCCAGGACAGCGAGTCGACGAAACGGCGCAGCAGGGCCACCGGCATGCTGCGCTCCTGACCGGTGACGTTGGGCAGACCGGCCTGCTCGACGTGCCAGGTCGAGCGGAGCAGGGACTGCGCGAAGTCCTTCCGGAACAGGCCGATCGGGTTGCCGGCGTGGTCGGTGACGTCGTACGTGGCACCGAGGTCCAGGCGCTGGCGTGCCTTGAAGCCGAGCAGCGGCTGCTGCTTGGACTCGTCGGTGTAGATCGTCACCTGCTCCTTGAAGGCGAGCCGCTTCTGCTGGGCGAACGCCAGCAACCCGCCCTCGGAACCGTCCGGCGCGACGCTGTGCACCTCGTACTGGTTGACCATGAACCGCACCCGCTGACGGATGTGGAACTGCTGCTGTGCCTGCAAGCTGTCGAGCTGCATGAGAACTCCTCGATTGTGGTGCGCCGGAGTGTCGCACAGTCGGACAACGGCTGCGTGCAGGGTCCGCCGGTCAGCGGACGCCGTCCACGCCCGACCGGTGCGTCATGGTGGTCAACAGCAGATGGATGGTGCGCAGACGTTCGTTGATCTGATCCAGCCGTTCGGCCTGGGCCAGGGTGGCGAGCGCGGTCCCCAGCGCGATCTGCTGGTTGACGTCGAGCTTCTCCTGATCGATGGTGTAGAGCAGGTCGACGGTCTCGGCGATGGTGTCGGCCACGGCCTCTCCTCCATGCTGGCAAGGACGATGAACGGCAAGCACGGCGCTCTATGGAAGCGCTCCCACCATCATTGCCCGGTGGCCCCGGTTTTCATACCAGGCACGGTCAGGTCGGCAGGTTGGCGAGCACCACGTCGAGCACCCGGATCGCGTCCGGCTTGGACAGCGGATTGTTGCCGTTGCCGCACTTGGGTGACTGCACGCAGGACGGGCAACCGGTCTCGCAGCCGCACTCGGCGATCGCGTCGCGGGTGGCCCGGAGCCAGGACGCGGCCATGCCGTACGCCCGCTCCGCGAAGCCTGCACCCCCCGGATGGCCGTCGTAGACGAAGACGGTCGGGGCCTCGGTGTCCGGATGCACCGCCGTGGAGAGCCCGCCGATGTCCCACCGGTCACAGGTGGCGACCAGCGGCAGCAGCCCGATGGCGGCATGTTCGGCCGCGTGCAGCGCTCCCGGCACGTCGGCCGGCGGCACCCCCGCGTCGATCAGCGACTCGGGGGAGAGGGTGAACCAGACCGCGACGGTACGCAGCTCGCGCGCCGGCAGGTCCAACGGGCGGGTGTCGATCACCTCGCCGGTGGCGATCCGTCGCCGCTGGTAGGAGACCACCTGACTGGTCACGTCCACCTCGCCGAGGAAGAGCCCGACCGGTCCGGCGTCCACGTAGGAACGCACCGAGACCACCGACAGCGACGTGACGTCGCGGGCGTGCGTGGACCAGTCCGGCTCCTCCGGGTGCACCAGCGCGCACCCGTCGTCGAGGTCGAGCGAGTCGACCACGTACGACGCGCCCTGGTGCAGGTAGACCGCGCCGGGGTGCAGCAGGAAATGCGCCGAGCCGCCGTCGACCGTACCGAGCAGCCGGCCGGTCGCCGCCTCCACCACGCAGACCGGGGCGCCACCGTCGCCGCGCAGATCCACCTCGGGCCGTTCCCGATGCCGCCAGTACCAGCCGGTCGGCCGTTGGCGCAGCGCGCCCGCCTCGACCAGCGCGGCCACGGCCTCCTTGGCGCCGTCGCCGAAAAGCTCCAGGTCGGCCGCAGTCAACGGGGCCTCCGCCGCCGCGCAGGCCAGCTGCGGACCGAGCACGTACGCGTTGGCCGGGTCGAGCACGGTCGCCTCCACCGGCGCGCCGAAGACGGCCTCCGGGTGGTGCACCAGGTAGGTGTCCAGCGGGTCGTCCCGGGCCACCAGCACCGCGAGGGCCTCCTGGCCGGAGCGCCCGGCCCGGCCCGCCTGCTGCCACAGTGACGCCCGGGTGCCCGGATATCCGCAGATCACGACCGCGTCCAGCCCGATCAGGTCGACTCCCAGCTCCAGGGCGTTGGTCGAGGCCAGCCCGAGCAGCTCGCCGTGCAGCAGCGCCCGCTCCAAGTCGCGACGCTCCTCGCGCAGGTAGCCGGCCCGGTACGCGGCCACCCGGTCGCCGAGCCCCGGCACCGCCTCGTCGAGGCTGCGCCGGGCGCTGGTCGCCACCACCTCGGCGCCCCGGCGGGAGCGGACGAAGGCCAGCGTGCGTACCCCGGCGGCGACGGTGTCGGCGAGCAGGTCGGCGGTTTCCCGCAGCGCCGACCGGCGTACCTGGGTCAGCTCGGGCCCGGGCTCGCCGGGCCCGGCGGTCGAGGGGTCCGGCGGGAGCAGCGGCGGCTCCCAGAGGGCGAAGGTGACCCCGGCGCGCGGCGAGGTGTCCTCGGTGACTGCGGTGACCGGGAGGCCGGTCAGCCGGCCGGCCGCCGCGGCCGGATCGCCCGACGTCGCCGACGCCAGGACGAACGTCGGTCCGTCGGCGCGTCCGTACCGGGCGCACTGCCGGCGCAGCCGGCGCAGTACGTGGGCGACGTGCGAGCCGAACACGCCCCGGTAGACGTGGCACTCGTCGATCACCACGTACGCCAGCCGGCGCAGGAAGCCGGACCACTGGGCGTGCCCGGGCAGGATGCCGTGGTGCAGCATGTCGGGGTTGGTCAGCACGAACCGGGAATGCCGCCGGATCCACTCCCGCTCGGCCCGCGGGGTGTCGCCGTCGTAGCAGGCCGGGCGTACGCCCTCGATCTCCAGCGCGGCGACGGCGCGCAACTGGTCGGCGGCGAGCGCCTTGGTCGGTGCCAGGTAGAGCACGGTGGCGCGCGGGTCGGCGAGCAGCGTGGCCAGCGCCGGAAGTTGGTACGCCAGGGACTTGCCGGACGCGGTGCCGGTGGCCACCACGACGTGTCGGCGGTCGTACGCCAGGTCGGCCGCTTCGGCCTGGTGCCGCCACGGCGTGGGCACCCCGCGCCGGGCGTACGCCGTGCGCAGCTCCTCCGGAGCCCAGGACGGCCACGGTGCCGGTACCCCGATCCGGGGCGGCACCCGTTCGACGTGGGTGACCGGATCGGCGGGATGCCGCTGGCGTAACCGGCGCAGCAACTCCCCGGGCGACGCGAGCGGTGGGCCGGCCGTAACGGCGTCGGTGGGGCGCTCGGGGTCGCTGCCGGCGGATACGGTGGCTGCCGAGGTCACGTCCTGCACTCTCGCACTGGTGTTCGGGTGTTGGGAAATCGGCGTGCCGGGTACGGATGGGCTGCCCCGGTGAGTCGTCGGCCCGCCCCCGGGGTAGTGGTTAGATGCCAAGAGAGTTTACGGCTGCCTGAGGAGGACGGATGGAGCTGTCGCTGGCGACCCGCACCGTGGGTGAGCACACGGTGCTCGAGGTCGGCGGTGAGGTCGACGTCTACACCGCCCCCCGGCTGCGCGAACGGCTCCTGGAACTGATCGACGCCGGGGCCCGGCACGTGGTGGTCGACCTGGGTCGGGTGGACTTCCTCGACTCCACCGGGCTGGGTGTGCTGGTCGGCGCGCTCAAGCGGCTGCGGACCGCGGACGGCACCTTCGCCCTGGTCTGCGACAAGGAGCCGCTGCTCAAGATCTTCCGGATCACCGCGTTGGACCAGGTGTTTCCGTTGTACCCGACGGTCGAAGCGGCGACCGGCGCCGGTCAGTGATGGCCACCGTCCGGCTCTCCTTCTCGCCCGCGCCGGTGCACGTGCGTACCGCCCGCCTGGTCGGCGTCGCGGTGGCCCGGCGCGCGGGCGTTCGCGAGGATCTGCTCGACGAGGTCCGCCTGGCCATCGGCGAGGCGTGCACCCGGGCGGTCGCCCTGCACCGCCAGTACGGCCTCGCCGAGCCGGTGCTGGTGGAGATGTCCGACTCGGGGACGTACGCGGTGCGGGTGGTGGACCGGGCGCCGATCGAGGCGAGCATCGGGCTGGCCGCCCTCGACGCCGACCAGTTGGCCAACGAGTCGCTGAACGAGGACGACCTGACCACCGGTGTGGGCTTCGCCCTGCTCGCCGGATTCGTCGAGGATCTTCAGGTCCGCCCCGTCGATGTGGGCGTCGGCACCGAGGTGCGGATGGTGTGGCCGGTCCACCGCTGACACAGCGCGGACCACCGACCGGATCACCATGGACCGGTTCCTATATCAGATTTCGGTTCATAACACAGCGACGGAGATCATCCAGACCCGCCGCCACCTCGGTGTGACCTCGAACACTGGGGGCGGCTAGAGTACGCGGGTTGTCAGCAAGTGATCCACCCGGCAGCCAGCGCAGATGGGCGTGGAGTCGCTGGTTCGCCGGGTGGATCGGCGCGCGCTTGCGAATTCGCATCCAGGCGCCGGACGGTGCGTCTCCACCGGCCGGCGCGTTGTTCGGCACAGGAGGACACAGATGTCCGACACCTTGGCCGCCGAGGGCGGCGGGATCTCCCTCACCGGAGCCAATGTCACGTACGTCGTCATCGCCGCGGTGATCGCGCTGGTCGCGCTCGCCTTCGCCGCCGCGTTGACGAAGACGGTGCTGGCCGCCGGCAAGGGCACCACCAACATGCAGGAGATCTCCGGGGCCGTGCAGGAGGGCGCCTCGGCCTACCTGCTCCGGCAGTTCCGGACCCTGGCGATCTTCGTGGTGATCGCCGTGGTCCTGCTGTTCCTGCTGCCGGTGCACGACACCGACGGCAGCGAGACCGCGGTGAAGATCGGTCGCTCGCTCTTCTTCGTGGTCGGTGCCCTGTTCAGCGCCTTCATCGGCGGCGCGGGCATGTGGCTGGCGACCCGGGCCAACCTGCGGGTGGCCGCCGCCGCCCGGGAGCGCGAAGGTGGCCGGGAGTCGGCCATGAAGATCGCCTTCCGGACCGGTGGCGTGGTCGGCTTCCTCACCGTCGGTCTCGGCCTCTTCGGTGCCGCGCTCGTGGTGCTGATCTTCCGGGGTGACGCGCCGACCGTGCTGGAGGGCTTCGGCTTCGGCGCCGCGCTGCTGGCCATGTTCATGCGGGTCGGCGGTGGCATCTTCACCAAGGCCGCCGACGTCGGCGCCGACCTGGTCGGCAAGGTCGAGCAGGGCATCCCCGAGGACGACCCGCGCAACGCCGCCACCATCGCCGACAACGTGGGCGACAACGTCGGCGACTGCGCCGGCATGGCCGCCGACCTCTTCGAGTCGTACGCGGTCACCCTGGTCGCGGCGCTGATCCTGGGCCGGGCCGCGTTCGGCACCGACGGCCTGGTGCTGCCGCTGATCATCTCCACCATCGGGGTGCTGGTCGCCATCATCGGCGTCTTCATCACCCGGCTGCGGGCCTCCGACCGCAACGGCCTGACCGCCATCAACCGGGCCTTCTACCTCTCCGCGCTGATCTCGGCGGTGCTGGTCGCGGTGGCCTCGTTCGCCTACCTCCAGCCGTCCTGGGCGGCGCAGCTCGGTGACGACTGGCGGACCACGCTGGGCGTGACCGGTGGGGACCCGCTCTTCGGCCCGCGCGGCACGGTCATCGGCGCGGTGATCATCGGTATCGTGCTGGCCGCCGCCATCCAGGCGCTGACCGGTTACTTCACCGAGACCAACCGGCGTCCGGTGCAGGACATCGGCAAGAGCTCGCAGACCGGTCCGGCCACCGTCATCCTCGCCGGCATCAGCGTCGGCCTGGAGTCGGCGGTCTACTCGGCGCTGCTCATCGGCGCCGGTGTCTTCGGCGCCTTCCTGCTGGGCGGCGGCTCGATCACCCTGTCGTTGTTCGCCGTGGCGCTGGCCGGTACCGGTCTGCTCACCACCGTCGGCGTGATCGTCGCGATGGACACCTTCGGCCCGATCTCCGACAACGCCCAGGGTGTGGCCGAGATGTCCGGCGACATCGACGAGCACGGCGCCCGTACGCTCACCGAGTTGGACGCGGTGGGCAACACCACCAAGGCGATCACCAAGGGCATCGCGATCGCCACCGCGGTGCTGGCCGCGACCGCGCTGTTCGGCTCGTACACCGACACCCTGCGACTGGCGTACGGCGACGCGGGGGTGACCGACGTCGGCGCCGAGATCCTCAACGCGCTGAACGTGGCCAACCCGCAGAACCTGGTCGGTCTGATCATCGGCGCGGCGGTGGTGTTCCTCTTCTCCGGTCTGGCCATCAACGCGGTGTCCCGTTCGGCGGGTGCCGTGGTGATGGAGGTCCGTCGGCAGTTCCGTGAGCTGCCCGGCATCATGGACCGCACGCAGCGTCCGGAGTACGGCAAGGTCGTCGACATCTGCACCCGGGACGCGCAGCGCGAGCTGCTGACCCCCGGCCTGCTGGCCATCCTGGCGCCGATCGCGGTCGGCTTCGGGCTCGGCCCCGGCGCGCTGGCCTCGTACCTGGCCGGTGCGATCGGTGCCGGCACGCTGATGGCGGTCTTCCTGGCCAACTCCGGTGGTGCCTGGGACAACAGCAAGAAGATGGTCGAGGACGGCGCGTACGGCGGCAAGGGCTCCGAGGCGCACGCCGCGACCGTCATCGGCGACACCGTCGGTGACCCGTTCAAGGACACCGCCGGCCCCGCGATCAACCCGCTGCTCAAGGTGATGAACCTGGTCTCGCTGCTGATCGCGCCGGCCGTGGTGGCGTGGAGCGTGGGCGACGACCGCAACCCTGGTCTGCGGATCACCATCGCGGTGGTGGCGGCGCTGATCGTCGTCGCGGCGGTGGTGTTCAGCAAGCGCAAGAGCGTGGTCATGGGCGACGACACGGACAGCGGTTCCGGCAGCGCCGACCCGCGTCCGGAGGCGATCAAGGCCTGACCCGCGTGGCACCGGTCCCCGGTCGGCGAACTGTCCGCCGGCCGGGGACCGGTCGCCTGTCCGGACCCGGTACCGATGACCGGTGCCGACCGGCAACAGAAGCCGTACGCTGCAACGCATGCGTACGTGCCGGGCGGCAGCCGCCGGAAAGTTCACGGTGGTCCTGGCCACGCTGATGCTGGTGGCCGCCTGCGGCTCCAGCGGCCCCAGCCCGCGCGCCTGGGCCGCCTCGGTCTGCTCGGCGCTGACCCCCTGGCGGGCCGAGATCAGCAAGTTGACCAACAGCACCGACCAGCAGATGACCGCGCAGACCACCCCGGCGCAGGCCAAGGAGAACCTGGTCCGGCTCTTCGGCGGCGCCGAGCAGGCCAGCGAGACCGCCCGGCGCAAGGTGGAGCAGGCCGGCGTGCCCGAGGTGGAGCACGGCGAGGAGGTCTCCGCCGGCTTCCGCGCCTCGCTCGCGTCGATGCGGGACGCCTACGGCCGGGCCCGGACCACCATCGACGGCCTGGGCACCGGCGAGGCCAGCGTGTTCTACGACGGCGTCCGCGACGCGGTGGAGACCCTCCAGCAGGAGTACGACGCCAGCGCGCTGGACACCAGCCGGCTCGACTCCGAGGAGTTGAAGCGCGCCTTCGACGAGGTACCCGAATGCCGGTGAGCGGTCCCGGCGAGACACCGGCGGCGCAACCGCTGCCGGTGTCCTTCCCGCCGCCCGCCGAGACACCACCGACGCGCCGCCGCCGGCCGACCGGCCGCCGGCCCGCCCTGGTCGACGCGCCGGCCGACGACGACTCCCCGTACGACCCGTCGCCGGTGCCGGCCGACGCGACCGGCCGCGACCGGCAACTGGTCTTCTTCGGCGCGGAGACCGGTGAGCCCGCCGTGGCCGACCTCGCCGGCCTGCTCGCCGGACCGGGCGAGGTGCACCGGATGGGCGGCACGGCCCGGTTGTCGGTGGTGGTGGCGGCCGCGTGGCGGGTGCACGTGCTCGTCGCCGAGCTGGCCCAGCGGGGTGTCCGCAGCAGCTGGGCGCCCACCGAGGACCAGCGCTACGCGGTGCGGACCGCGTACACCCGGACGATCGTGCCGCTCGCGGCGGCCTGGCTGCGCGGCCCGACGCAGCATCCGCCGCCCGGGTTCCAGCTCGACGGCCGGCGGCTGCGTCTCTGGCTCGCCGCCGCCGGAGTGGCCGATCCGCCCGACTTCCTGCTTCACCTCGGCGGTGACGATCCGGCCCGGTGGGCCGCCGTCGGTGCCGCTCTGGCCACCGCCGGGCTGGCCGGTGAGCTGGTCGCGACCGGACCCGGCGGTCCCGCGTACCGGATCGCGGGCCGCCACCGGACCCGGCGGCTGGCCGAACTTGTCGGTGAGCGCCCGCCCGCGAGCCCGCCCACGGCCTGGCCGAGCCGGGTCTGACGGCCGGCGTGGCTGTCCGATCCGAGACAGCCGCGTGTCGGGGAACACAGGGAGAATCGGCCGGGTTTGACCTCCACCGAGGGGCTGCCATGGTCACAGCGGCCCGCTCGACACCCTACCCAGGGTGTACGGTGACGCCGTCCGGCGTGACCACCGATCGTCCGGGGCGGATCCTCGCCCGCGAAACCCGAAACACGGACGGCGCGTTACGTTGGACATCCGGACCGCCGGGTACCGGTGGGACGAGTGCGCCCCGAGCCGGCCAGGCGCGGCCATTGAGTGGGAATGAGGTCGAAACAGACGTGCCGAGCAACGCTGGAACCACCCGTCTGGTCATCGTCGAGTCTCCGGCGAAGGCCAAGACGATCTCGGGCTACCTGGGCCCGGGGTACGTCGTGGAGGCCAGCTTCGGGCACGTCCGTGACCTGCCCCGCAACGCCGCCGACGTGCCGGCGAAGTACAAGGGCGAGGCATGGGCGCGGCTCGGCGTCGACGTCGACAACGGCTTCCACGCCCTCTATGTCGTCTCCGCCGACCGCAGGCAGCAGATCAGCAAGCTGACCAAGCTGGCCAAGGAGGTCGACGAGATCTTCCTGGCCACGGACGAGGACCGCGAGGGCGAGGCGATCGCCTGGCACCTGGTGGAGACCCTCAAGCCCAAGGTGCCGGTCCGGCGGATGGTCTTCCACGAGATCACCAAGCCGGCGATCCAGGCGGCGGTGGCCAACCCCCGGGAGATCGACCGGGATCTCGTCGACGCCCAGGAGGCCCGGCGCATCCTCGACCGGCTCTACGGCTACGAGGTCTCCCCGGTGCTGTGGAAGAAGGTCATGCCGAAGCTCTCGGCGGGCCGGGTGCAGTCCGTGGCCACCCGGATCGTGGTCGAGCGGGAACGGCAGCGGATGGCCTTCCGCACCGCCGAGTACTGGGACATCCTGGCCACCCTCGCCGTGACCGACCCGGGCGAGGGGCCGCGCACCTTCAACGCCAGCCTGGTCGCGTTGAACGGCGACCGGATCGCCACCGGCAAGGACTTCGAGCCGACCACCGGCCGGGTCCGGCCCGGCGCCGGCGTGGTCCACCTCGACGAGGGTGGGGCCCGAGGGCTCGCCGCCCGCCTGGCGGATCGACCGTTCACCGTCACCCGGGTCGAGGAGAAGCCGTACCGCCGTCGTCCGTACGCCCCCTTCATCACCTCGACCCTCCAGCAGGAGGCGGCCCGGAAGCTGCGGTTCTCGTCGCAGCAGACGATGCGCACCGCGCAGCGGCTCTACGAGAACGGCTACATCACCTACATGCGTACCGACTCGGTGAACCTGTCGGAGACCGCCATCGCCGCGGCCCGCCGGCAGATCGTCGAGCTGTACGGCGAGCGCAGCGTGCCGCCGGAGCCGCGTCGCTACACCGGCAAGGTGAAGAACGCGCAGGAGGCGCACGAGGCGATCCGGCCGGCGGGGGACAACTTCCGGACTCCGGGCGACGTGGCCAAGGAGTTGTCGGCCGAGGAGTTCAAGCTCTACGAGCTGATCTGGCGGCGCACCATCGCCTCGCAGATGACCGACGCGGTCGGCTCCAGCGTCTCGGTGCGGATCCGGGCGACCACCTCCGGCGGCGAGGAGGCCGACTTCGGCGCCACCGGCAAGACCATCACCGACCCGGGCTTCCTGCGGGCGTACGTCGAGTCCAGTGACGACGAGAACGCCGAGGCCGAGGACGCCGAGCGCCGGCTGCCGAACCTGGTCAAGGACCAGCCGCTCACCGCCGACGAACTGGCCGCGCAGGGCCACCACACCCAACCGCCGGCCCGCTACACCGAGGCGTCGCTGGTCAAGGCGCTGGAGGAGCTGGGCATCGGCCGGCCGTCGACCTACGCGTCGATCATGCAGACGATCCAGGACCGGGGGTACGTCGTCAAGCGCGGCCAGGCGATGATCCCGTCGTTCCTGGCCTTCGCGGTGATCGGGCTGATGGAACGGCACTATCCGCGGTTGATCGACTACGACTTCACCGCCAGCATGGAGAACGAGCTGGACGAGATCGCCGGTGGCGACCACGCCGCCGTCGACTTCCTCACCGCCTTCTACTTCGGCAGCAGCAACGGCACCGGCGACCAGGCCATCGCGCACGCGGGCGGGCTGAAGAAGCTGGTCACCGAGAACCTCAGCGAGATCGACGCGCGCAGCGTCAACTCGATCCCGCTGTTCACCGACGACGACGGGCGTGAGGTGGTGGTGCGGGTCGGCCGGTACGGGCCGTACCTGCAACGCCGGGTGCCCGGCGAGGAGCAGGCACCCGCCGCTGAGGGCGAGGAGGGCACCAGCCCGGGCGACCGGGCGCCGATCCCGGAAGGGCTGGCGCCGGACGAGCTGACCCCGGAGAAGGTGCACGAGCTGTTCCTCGGCGGGGGCGGCGAACGCAAGCTGGGCGACGACCCGGCGACCGGGGAGCCGATCCTGCTCAAGTCCGGCCGGTTCGGCCCGTACGTGGCCAGCGGCGAGCGCAAGTCCTCGCTGCTGCGCTCCCAGTCGCCCGACTCGCTCACCTTCGATGAGGCGCTCAAGCTGCTCAGCCTGCCCCGGCTGGTCGGGGTCGGCCCGGACGGCGCGGAGGTGTTCGCCAACAACGGCCGCTACGGCCCGTACGTCAAGCGTGGTGACGAGTTCCGCTCGCTGGACTCGGAAGACAAGATGTTCACCGTCACGCTGGACGAGGCCCTGGCGTTGCTGGCCGCACCGAAGACCCGCCAGCGCCGGGCCGCCGCCCCGCCGCTGCGGGAGATGGGCAACGACCCGCTCACCGAGAAGCCCCTGGTCATCAAGGACGGCCGGTTCGGTCCCTACGTCACCGACGGCGAGACCAACGCCTCGCTGCGACGCGGCCAGACCCCCGAGGCGTTGAGCCTGGAGGAGGCCTCCGAGATGCTCGCCGAGAAGCGGGCGAAGGGTCCGGCCCCGAAGAAGAAGGCCGCCGCCAAGAAGGCCCCCGCCAAGAAGACGACGGCCAAGAAGGCCACCGCCACCAAGACGACGGCCAAGAAGGCCACCGCCACCAAGACGACGGCCAAGAAGGCCACCGCCACCAAGACGACGGCCAAGAAGGCCACCGCCACCAAGACGACGGCCAAGAACACCCCCGCCACCAAGTCCACCCCGGCAAAGGCCCGCACCACCGACTGACCTCGCCAATCTTGGTCCCGAACCGCCCCCAGGAGGGCTCGCAGGGACCAAGATCTCTCGGCTGTCCACAGGGGCAGCGTGGGGGACGGCGGCGGGGCAGGGTGGGGGTGTGGGGAATCGAGATTCGGGACAAGATGCGGGGTGGGTGGGGTGTGGGTCCGGGGTGGACGGATCCGCGGGGCGCAGGGGTCAGTTGCGGCCGCCTCGTGGGCGGGGGAAGCGAAGCGAAGGCGGACCGGGCCCTAGGGCGGGTTGGCGAGCTGGTCGGGACGATCCGAGGGCAGGTCGGCGGGGCACTGGGGGGCGTGATCCGAGGGCGGCTTTCCGGGGCTGGGGACCGGCCCTGCCGCGAGACGACGCGGACGAGCTGACCTGGTTGCTGTTCCACCAGGAGCAGGTGCTCAGCCTTGATCAGGCCCGGCTGCACCTGTCGCCGAAGGCCATCCGGCACCGGGTGGCTTCCGGACGTTGGCGGCAGGTGCACCGGGCCGTCTATGTGACGCACAACGGGCCGGTGACACCTGAGCAACTGCCATGGATCGCCGTCCTGTCGGTCGGCCCGGCGGCGGTGCTCGGTGGGCTGAGCGCGGCGCAGGCGTGGGGCCTGCGCAGACACGACGACGGAGTCGTGCACCTGCTGATACCGGCAGCGCACCGGCCGCGGTCGTTGCCGCCCAGCGTCTTGGTACACCGCACCACCATCCTGGCCGACGAGGACGTCCTCGACGTCGGGCAGCCGCGTCGGACGATGCCGGCCCGGTCGATCGTGGACGCGGCGCAATGGGCGGCCGGTGACCATGAGGCGTGTGCCATCATCGCGGCCGGCTTTCAGCAGCGTCTCGTCGGCGGCGACGATGTGCAGCGCGTACTCGACCGCCTGTCCCGGGCCCGGCGGCGTGGCCTGATCCGCCGGGCGGCCGTCGACGCGGCAGGTGGCGCACACTCCCTGCCTGAGTTGGAGTTCCTCGCACTCGTCCGGCGCGCCGGGCTGCCCGAGCCGACTCGGCAGGTGGTCCGGCGGGATGCCGCCGGTCGGCGCCGCTACCTCGACGCGTTGTTCGAGGAGTGGCGGGTGCTGGTGGAGATCGACGGCGGTCAGCACCTCGACCCGGCTACCGCATGGGCGGACATGCGCCGACAGAATGACCTGTGGCAGAGCGGCGACCGGGTGCTGCGCTTTCCGGCCTGGGCCATCCGTCACACACCCACCCAGGTGATCACCCAGCTCCGCACCGCCCTGCTGACGGCGGGTTGGTGCCCGTGACCATGCCGATCTTGGTACGACAGTGCCCCTTGAGGGGCGGATTCGGACCAAGATCTGGTGGGTCTAGCCGAGGAGGGTGGCCAGATAGGGGGTGGTGAGGGTGTGGTGGGGGTCGAGGTTGGCGCGGATGCGTTGGAAGTCGGGCCAGCGGGGGTAGGTGGGGGCGAGCGAGGCGGCGTCGCGCCAGTGCAGCTTGCCCCAGTGCGGCCGGCCCCCCAGTTCGGTGGCCACCGCCTCGAAGGCCCGGAAGTACGGCTCGTACGGCATGCCGACGTACTGGTGCAGGGCGAGGTACGCCGAGTCCCGGCCGTAGGCGTGCGACAGCCAGATGTCGTCCCCTGCGGCGAAGCGAACCTCGACCGGGAAGAGCACCTTGAACGGCAACCCGTCGATGATGCGACGCACCGCCGACAGCGCCTCGGGCAGCGCCGCGCGCGGCAGCGCGTACTCCATCTCCAGGAAGCGGACCCGGCGGGGACTACAGAAGACCGCGTCGGAGCGACCGGTGTAGCGGCGCTCGGCGAGCGCGCGTGCGGAGATCGCGCTGATGCCCGGTGCCAGGCCCGGTAGGGCCCGGCCGAGCCGGCAGACTCCGGCGAAGACGGTGTTGGCCAGGAAGTCGTCGTCCAGCCAACCGCGCCAGCGGGACAGCGGGCGGTCGTCGACGGGCACCCGGTCGTTCGTCTTGAGGTGCACCCGGTCGGTGTACGGGAACCAGAAGAACTCCAGGTGGTCATGGGCGGCGACCAGGTCGGGCAGCTGCGCCAGCACGGTGTCCAGCCTCGCCGGACGTTCGTGGGCAAGCAGGACGAAGGCGTCCACACAGCGCAGCGTGACCTCGACGAGTACGCCGAGCGCGCCGAGCGAGACGCGGGCGGCGTCGAAGACCTCCGGCTGCTCCTCGGCGGAGCAACGCAGCACCTCGCCGGCGCCGGTGACCAGGGTCAGCGCCTCGACGAAGGTGGCCAGGCCGCCGTAGGTCGCACCGGTGCCGTGGGTGCCGGTGGAGATGGCCCCGGCCACGGTCTGCGCGTCGATGTCGCCGAGGTTGGGCAGGGCCAGTCGGTGCGCGGCGAGTAGGGCGTTCACCTCCCGCAGGGTCATCGCGGCCGGTACGGTGACGAGGCGTCGATCGACGTCCACGCGTACGTCGATGGCGAGTCGGGTCAGGTCCATCCGTTGCCCGTCGCTGACCGCGACCGGGGTGAAGGAGTGGCCGCTGCCGACCGGGCGGATCCGCTCGCCGGCTTCGGCGGCACGTCGGACCTGCTCGGCGACCTCGTCGACCGAGGACGGCCGCAGTACGGCGGTGGCCGCACCGCGTTGGTTACCCGCCCAGTTCGACCAGGCGGCGGTCTCGGTGGCGGTGCTCTCGACCATGGGCCCGCTCCTAAAGATGAATATGAACCGAATTCATATCAGGAACGTTGTCCCTGGTAAACACCGCAATCGAGGTCCGCTCGTTGTACCGGTAGTCACGGACTCGTGACGTGCAGATATGTTCATCCGTCGAGAGGGGGTGGCGCGTGTCCACTTCAGCCGCCACGACCGGGCCACTGCGTCGAGTACCAGTGCAGGGTCGTAGTGTCGCGCGGGTCCAGCGGATGCTGGACGCCTGCGCCGAACTCGTCGACGAGGTGGGGTACGAGGGACTGACCACCACCCTGCTCGCCGAGCGGGCCGAGGTGGCGATCGGGTCGGTCTACCAGTTCTTTCCGGACAAGCGGGCGATCGTGCAGGCGCTGACGCTGCGCACGATGGAGTCCTACCTCCAGCGGCTCGATGAACGCTTCGCCTCGGACGACCTGACCCACTGGTGGGACGGGGTCGACGCGGGGATCGATGAATACATCACGATGCACCGCACCGTTCCCGGGTTCCGTACCCTGCACTTCGGCGACGTGGTCGACCTGCATCTGCTCGATGAGCAGCGGGACAACAACGGGGTGATCGCCGACCAGCTGGCTCGGGTGCTCACCGAGCGGTTCGGGCTGGCCGACGTGCCGGACCTGCGCTTCCATCTGGAGATCGCGGTGGAGGCGGCCGACGCTCTGATCAAGCTGGCGTTCCGGCGGAAGCCGGACGGGGACGACCGGGTGCTCACCGAGGCGAAGGCGCTGATCCGGGAATACCTGCACCGGCAGGTCGACGCCCGGGGTGACGCCGGTCGCCGGCCGGTGGTGCAGCCGGCGAAGCCGGCCGACGACCAGATCGTCGCCGAGGCGGAGCCCGCACAGCCGGCGGCCCAACCCGCCTGACGCCGACCGCACCGACGCCGACGCGGCCAGCCGGCGCCGGTCAGAGGAAGGCCCGACCCTCGCCCCGGTAGGTCGGCACGGTGGCCACCACCTGGTCGCCGTCCACCAGGTGCAGCTCGTTCACCCGTTCGCACAGCTCCCCCGACTTGGCGTGCCGGAACCAGACCCGGTCGCCGATGCGCAGGTGGGCGGCGGGTGCGCCGGTCAGCGGGGTCTGCACCTCGCCGGCGCCTTCGGCACCGAGCAAACTGAGCCCTTCGGGCAACCACGGCCGGGGCAGTCGGCTGCGGTCGGCCGACCCGGAGGCGATCCAGCCACCGCCCAGCACGGTGGCCAGGTCGGGCGTCGGACGCCGGACCACCCCGCAGGCGAAGAAGGCCGCCGGGGTGGGCCGCCAGGCGCGGTAGGCGTCGAACAGCGTCGGCCCGTACAGGCCCGATCCCGCGGTGATCTCGGTCACCGCGGGATCAGCCCTGGTGGCGGCCACGCTGCCGGTGCCACCGCCGTTGACGAACTCCAGGTCGGCGTGCTTGCGTACGGCGGCCACCGCCGCACTGCGGCGGACCAGCAACTCCCGGTACGAACCGCGCTGCGCCAGCCGGATCGCGGTGCCGAGCGCCGCCCGCCCGGGCGGTGCGTCGCCCAGGCCGGCGATCTGTGCCTCGTACGACATCAGCCCGACCAGCCGGAAGCCCGGTCGACGGGCGACGGTGGCGGCCAGTCGGCCGGCCGCCCGGGCGCTGTGCACCGGTGAGCGACGGACGCCGACGTGCAACCGCCCGTTCAACAGCCGCCACGAGGCGTCCAGGTCCAGGCAGATCCGTAGCTCGGCCCGGCGGCCGGACGGTGACACCGCGTCGCAGAAGTCCAACTGGTCCGGGTCGTCGACCATCAGCGTGATCGCGGCGGCGAGCACCGGATCGGCGCCGAGTTCGGCGAGCGCCCCCCGGTCGACGGTGGGGTACGCCACCAGCACGTCGGCGCTGATCCCGCTGCGGACCAGCCAGATCGCCTCGGGCAGGGTGAACGCCATCACCGAGTGCCAGCCCGGTCGGGCCAGCGTGCGGGCGATCAACTCGCGGCTGCGTACCGACTTGCTGGCGACCCGCAACGGCTTGTCGCCGGCCAGGTCGACGAGGGCGGCGGCGTTGGCGTCGAAGGCGCCGAGGTCGACCACCGCGTACGGCGGATCGAGGTGCGCGGTCGCCCGGTCCAGCCGGTTGCGCAGATTCTCGCTGTCGGTGGCCACGTGTGCACGCTAACTGTGAAACGGTTAATGCGAAATACCCTCGCGTCCTGGTTGCCTGGGCCGGGCTGGCCACGGCGGCCTAGGCTCGGCGAGCAGGCGGTGCAGGACGGGAGGACGTCCCTACCGGGTCTAGAGTGTTCCACCGGGGGTGCCCAGCGATGGGCCGGCACGTGGAGGTACGGCCATCGAAAGCGAGTACAACGGCGAGTCGTCCGGCGTGTCGCCGGCCGACCAGCCCGCCGGCACAGCCGACCAGCCCGCCGACACCGCCGGACGCGACGCGGCCGGCCAGTCCGGTGCCGCCAACCAGTCGGGCAAGGCGGGGACGCAGGGTCCGTCGGGAGGCCCCGCCGGGCAACCCGACCTGACCGGGTACGGAGCGATCCGCTCGGTGCTGCGCATCCGACCGTTCCGCCGGCTCTGGATCGTGCTCGGCGCGGCCTCCTTCGGTGACTGGCTCGGCCTGCTCGCCACCAGCGTCTTCGCCGCCGCCCAGGTGGAGGGAAGCACCGCCAAGGGCGCGGCCTTCGGTGGCGTGATCGCCATTCGGCTGTTGCCCGCGCTGCTGCTCGGCCCGGTCGCCGGAGTGCTCGCCGACCGGTTCGACAGGCGCTGGACGATGGTCATCTGCGACCTGCTGCGGTTCGTGCTCTTCGCCTCCATCCCGCTCTACGCGTTGACCGGTGCCAGCGGCGCGCGGGTGGTCAGTTGGGCGGCGATCGCCACCTTCCTGATCGAGACGGTCACCCTGCTCTGGATTCCGGCCAAGGAAGCCGCGGTACCGAACCTCATCCCCCGGGCCCGGCTGGAGACGGCCAACCAGCTCACCCTGATCACCACGTACGGCCTGACCCCGGTCTTCGCCGCGATCGTGCTCTCCGCGCTCGACGGCATCATCCGGGGTGCCACCGGCGGCGAGATGCCGGGCTGGGCCCAGCCGGCCCAACTCGCGCTCTGGTTCAACGCCTTCTCCCGGCTCGCCACCGCCGTCGTGGTGGCCTTCGGTATCAAGGAGATCAGTCAGGGGCAGACCGACGAAGGGGAGCGCACCGAGCAGAGCATGATGCGCCAGTTCACCGAGGGCTGGCGGTTCATCGGGCAGACCCCACTGGTGCGCGGGCTGGTTCTCGGCATCCTCGGCGCCTTCGCCGGTGGCGGCATCGTCATCGGCACCGCCCGGTTCTTCGCCGACTCGCTCGGTGCCGGTGACGCCGCGTTCTACCTGCTGTTCGGTGCGATCTTCATCGGCCTGGCGATCGGCATCGGGCTCGGGCCGATGATCGTGCGGGAGATGTCCCGGCGTCGCTGGTTCGGTATGAGCATCGTGCTGGCCAGCGCCTCGGTGATGACCCTGGCCTTCGCCATCCACCTGTCCATGGCGCTCGTCGGCGCGGTCCTCGTCGGGGCCGGCGCCGGGATGGCCTTCCTCTCCGGCACCACCCTGCTCGGCGGTGAGGTCGCCGACGAGGTACGCGGCCGGGTCTTCGCCGTGGTGCAGATCGGTACCCGGCTCGTGCTGATCCTGGCGATCGCGCTCGGCAGCCTGCTGGCCGGTGTCGGTGGCTCCCGCACGCTGACCATCGCCGACCTCGGCATCTCCGTCTCCTCCACCCGCCTGCTGCTGCTCGCCGCCGGTGCGGCCGGCATCTTCGCCGGGATCAGTGCCTTCGGGCAGATGGACGACAAGAAGGGCGTGCCGGTCCTGGCCGACCTGTGGGGGTCGATCCGGGGCCGTCCGCTGATGCCGGCCGAGCCGTTCGTCTCCGCCGGACTCTTCGTGGTGTTCGAGGGCGGTGAGGGCGCCGGCAAGTCGACCCAGCTCGGCAAGCTGGCCGAGCTGCTCCGTGGCCAGGGACGGGACGTGGTGGTCACCCGGGAGCCGGGTGCCACCGGCGTCGGTACCCGGATCAGATCGCTGGTGCTGGACACCACCCCCGACGAGGCACCCTCACCGCGCGCCGAGGCGTTGCTCTACGCCGCCGACCGGGCGCACCATGTGGCCACCGTGGTCCGGCCCGCGCTGACCCGGGGCGCGGTGGTGATCAGCGACCGGTACGTCGACTCGTCCCTGGCCTACCAGGGTGCCGGCCGGACGTTGCCGGTCGACGAGGTGTCCTGGCTCTCCTCCTGGGCCACCGGTGGGCTCAAGCCCGATCTGGTGGTGCTGCTCGACGTCGATCCGCGCACCGGGCTGTCCCGGGTCGCCGCGCGTGCGCAGAGCGCCGACCGCCTGGAGGCCGAGTCGATCGCCTTCCACGACCGGGTCCGCTACGCGTTCCTCGATCTCGCCGCCGCCGACCCGAAGCGTTACCTGGTGCTCGACGGCGCCCGGCCGGCGGAGGACATCGCCGAGCGGGTCGCCCGCCGGGTGAAGGAGCTGCTCGGCAGCGCCGACGGGATCGAGCACCCGGGCCCGGCGCACGGCCCGGACACCTCGGTGCAGCCCGAGTTATCCCCGTCGGAGCTGGTGACGACGGAGCGGACCTGATGCCGGACGCCTTCGCCGACCTGGTGGGGCAGGACGAGGCGGTACAGACGCTGCGGCGGGCCGCCGCGGCTGCCGCCGCCGTGCTGCGCGCCTCCGGCGAACCCGAGGCGGGCGTCGGCGCTGATCCGGGCGGGGGGATGACCCACGCCTGGATCTTCACCGGTCCGCCCGGCTCGGGCCGGTCGGTCGCGGCGCGGGCCTTCGCCGCCGCGCTGCAGTGCGCGCACGGCACCGGCTGTGGCGAGTGCCCCGGCTGCCACACCACCCTCGCCGGCACCCACGCCGACGTCCGCCTGGTGGTGCCCGAGGGGCTGTCCATCGGGGTGAACGAGATGCGGGCGCTGGTGCTCCGGGCGGCCAGCACCCCGTCCGGTGGGCGCTGGCAGGTCGTCATCATCGAAGACGCCGACCGGTTGACCGAGGCGGCCGGCAACGCACTGCTGAAGGCGGTGGAGGAGCCCCCGCCGCGTACGGTGTTCCTGCTCTGCGCGCCGTCCACCCACCCGGACGACATCTCGGTGACCATCCGGTCGCGGTGCCGGGTGGTGCCGCTGCGGCAGCCGGCGGCCGAGGCGGTGGCCGAGGTGCTGGTCCGCCGGGACGGGATCGCTCCCGACGTGGCGCGCTGGACGGCCGCCGCCACGCAGGGCCATGTGGGGCGGGCTCGGCGACTGGCCCGTGATCCGCAGGCCCGGGCCCGGCGGGAGGCGGTGCTCGCGGTGCCGCGTCGGCTGACCGGGGTGGGTGCCGCCTTCGACGCGGCGTCCGCGCTGATCGAGGCCGCCGAGGCGGAGGCGGAGGCGTCGGTCGCGGAGACAGACGCCGCGGAGCGCGCGGCGCTGGAGACGGCGCTCGGTGCCGGCGGTACCGGCCGGGGTGCGGCCGGTGCCGCCCGAGGAGCCGCCGGTCAACTGAAGGACCTGGAACGGCGCCAGAAGTCACGGGCCACCCGGGCCCAGCGGGACGCGCTGGACCGGGCCCTGGTGGACCTCGCCGCCTTCTACCGCGACGTGTTGACCATGGCGCTGGGCGCACCGGTTACGCCGGTGCACTCCGACACCGCCGAACTGGCCGCGGCGGGTGCCCGCAACTGGCAGGCGGAGGGGGCGCTGCGGCGGCTGGAGGCGGTGCTCACCTGCCGCGCGGCGATCGAGGCCAACGTCAAGCCCCGGATCGCCGTCGAGGCGATGATGCTCGCCCTCTGGAAGGGCTGACCGCCGCCGGTCCGGCGCGACACCTCGGCGAATGGCTGACCACCCCGCCCACCGGGCCGGCCCGTAGCCGGACCGTTGCCCACAGCCATCGACAGGCGCAATTCGCGTGCGGTACGGTCCGGTGTGCCGTGGTGACGGTGGCGGCACGCACAGTGATGAAACCGGGAGGAGTCCGGCGATGCCGCGGGGTGAGATCGACGAGGCGTGGATCGAGGAGGCGGTCCGGCGTTACCGCCGCATCGAGTCCCTCCAGGCCGAGTTCGACCAGGCCGTGGCGACGGTCGAGGTCACCGTCCGCTCACCGGACGGTCTGGTCGAGGTGGTGGTCACCGCCGGCGGCCGGATCACCGACGTACGGTTCCTCGGCCCCCTGCACACCCGGGCACCGCGCGACGTGGCCGACTCGGTACGAGCCGCCGTCACCGCCGCCGCGGACGCCGCGGAGTGGGCGAGGGAGAAGCTGCACAACGAGACCTTCACCGCGTACCGACCGCTGACGGGGGCCTGAGATGGACAGCCTTCGCACCCTGGCCGGCCGCCTCGACGAGGCGAGCGCCACGCTCACCGCGCTCTCCCGGTCGGTCACCGCCGGGGATCCGGCACAGGTGGCGTTCGGCGCCGACGCACCTGGCCGGCCGGGCGAGGTCGGGCGGGCGTTGCATCGGCAGTGGGTGGCCGCCACCGGCGATCGGGCCCGGGAGGCGCACAACGCCGCCATCCAGCTGGCGTCCGTGGCCGCCGCAGTGCGCGAGGCCGCCGACCGCTACTCCGACACCGACTCCGCCATCTCCCGTCGGCTCGCCGGTGAGGCGTGATGGATCTCCTCGACCGGCTCGCCGAGCCGGGCCTCGATCTGCTGGCGCGGGTCGACACGCTGCTCGCGACCGGCGCTCCCGAGGGGCACCGGGTGTGGCCGTTGCTCCGCCGGATGCAGGTGCTGCCCGGTGACGCGCTGCGCGGCTTCCTCGACCTGCGGCCGGGGCCG
This sequence comes from Micromonospora palythoicola, assembly GCF_036689795.1. NCBI lineage: Bacteria > Bacillati > Actinomycetota > Actinomycetes > Micromonosporales > Micromonosporaceae > Micromonospora > Micromonospora palythoicola. The sequence goes on from NZ_JBAGKI010000007.1 coordinate 21,077, forward strand.
CTGGCTACCGCCGGGCACGCCGTGCGTCGGCACGTGCACGGCTACGACCACGCCTGCGCCGCGCTGACCGACCCGGTGCTCTGGTCCGGTTCGGCCGCCACGGCGTACGGCCAGTCGCGGGCGGCGTTGCTGCGACACCTGGACGAGGGGCCAGAGAGCCTGGTCGGGCGGCTGGAAGCCACCGCCGGCTACGCCGACGCGCTCGCCGACTGGGTGGAGGGCAGCCGGCTCGCCGCCGCTCGGGCGCTGGCCGAGGCCGTCGGCTCGGCCGAGGCGGTTGCCGTCGTCGCCGCCACGTCGGCCGGCCGGGCGACGGCGCAGACCGGCAGGTCAACAGCGGGCGCGGTCGCCGCCGCCGAGATCGGTGCCCGGGTGCTGGCGGTGCTCTGCGTGGCGTACGACGGTGTCGAGACGTTGTTGCGGCAGTGGTCACCGAGCCTGGCCGAGTCTCCGTGGCGACCGGGGGGCGCGCGGTTCCGACCGGACAGCGGTGGTGGCCCGCCGGGCGGCCGGACGACCCGGGTCGGCTGGTGACGTCCACCCACGTCGTCTCCGGTGCCGGCACCCGCGTCGGCACAGGGCGCACGGCGCCGCTCGCGGGCCTCTCGAAGATGGCCCGTCAGCGGCGCCGTGACCTTCCCTGCACCCCCCGCAGGTCTGCTCTCCACTCAACGCGTTCGGCCCGGTCTTGTCCCGCCCGTGACGCAGGTTTCAGCCGTCCGGGCAGCATCGTCGTACCGGTGGCCGGGCCGGGCATCGGTCAAGTCGACAACCATGGATGGCGAGACGGCGAGACATCGGCTCGCGTTTCGAGGGCACACCGCCGCCGATCGCACCGGCGCGCTTCCGCCAACCCGACGTAGGGTGAGGCCATGGGCATGCTCTGTGCGGTCAGCTTCCAGCGTTACGGGCGCCTCTACTACCTGGACCCTGGCGAGCTGAGACCACAGGTGGGCGACAAGGTGCTGGTGCCCACCGACGACGGTCCCGAGGTGGCGGAGTGCGTGTGGGCGGCGCAGTGGGTCACCGACGACACGGCGGGTTTCCCACGGCTGGCCGGGCTCGCCCAGGAGGACGACCTGCGCCGCGACGAGGAACTGCGGCGGCGCAAGGCCGAGGCGAAGGTAGCGGCCAAGCGGCTGATCCGCGAGCACGGCCTGCCCATGAAGGTGGTGGCGGTCGACCATGTGCTCGGCAACGGCGATGGCGGCGGAGAACGCAGCACGATCTACTTCACCGCCCCGCACCGGGTGGACTTCCGCTCCCTGGTCCGCGATCTCGGCGCGACCCTGCACTGCCGGGTGGAGTTGCGCCAGCTCTCGGCCCGCGATTCGGCCCGGGTGCAGGGTGGCATCGGCTCCTGCGGGCGGGATCTGTGCTGCGCCACGTTCCTCAACGACTTCGAGCCGGTCACCATCCGGATGGCCAAGGACCAGGATCTCCCACTCAACCCGCTGCGTATCTCGGGTGCCTGCGGTCGGTTGATGTGCTGCCTCAAGTACGAACATCCCCTGTACGCGAAGTTCGCCGAATCAGCCCCGGCGATCGGCGCCCGGGTCAGCACCCCCGAGGGTGAGGGCCGCGTGGTCGGCCACAGCGTCCCGAGAGACGCGGTGACGGTCCGCCTGGACGCCGACGGCTCCCGCTCCCGGTGCTCCCGCGCCGACGTCTGCGGCCCCCGCCGCGCCCACGACACCCGCTGACCCCACCCCACCCACCCCCGCCGGATCCGGCGTTGATCATGAGGTTGGCGGCAGTTTTATAGATCAACATCGCCGCCAACCTCATGATCAACAGCATGGGTGGGTGGTCAGGTGAGGGTGATGGGGGGTTCGGCTAGGCGGGGGGTCAGCGGGGTGGTGGGGGTCAGCCAGGAGGAGTCGGGGGAGTGGTCGGGGTTGATGCGCCAGTCGCGGGCGACGCGGTCGACGGCGATCGGGTAGAGGGTGAGGGTGCCGTCGGGATCGATGCGCATCCTGACGAAGCCCTTGGCGTCCTCGATGCCCTGCCCGGCGAACAGCTCGTTGACGTTCACCCCGAAGGCGCTCGCGAGCAGCAGGTACGCGGCCACCAACTGGCTGGCCACCAACCCGATCACCGGCAGGTAGACCACTGCCGCCGCCACCGCGGGCAGCGGCCAGGACCAGTCGTGGAACGGCAGCGCGAGCCAGGCCCAGGTGCCGGCGGCGGCCAGCCCGACGTGTGCCAGCCCGTGCCCGACGCCGAGGATCCAGTGCCGGGCGTGGCGCTTGCCGCTGGAACTGGGCGGTTTCGCGAACATCGCCGCCGCAAGCACCGTGACCAGCACCATCATCACCAGCGGCACACTGAACAGCCGCTGTTCGGAGGCCTCGGACCGGAAATCGGCCACCCCGGCCATGGAGAGCATCAGCAGGGTCTGCAGCACGCCCAGCAGCGTCGAGAAGCCCGGGTTGCGGCGCGGCAGCCGGGCGAAGATTCCCCAGCCGTACCGGCGGGAGCGGGCGGCGTCGGGGTAGCGGCCCGCCAACTCGTACGTCCGGGACGGGCTGGACCGGCGGGCCAGGGTGTCGGGCGGTGGCACCTGGATGCGCCCGGGCAGCTTGTGCGTCGGGTACAGGTAGGCGCCGCCGCTGCCGGAGGTGACCAGCTGTCGCCCGTCCGGCCCGGTGTACCGCGCGTAGTGGTGCAGGTCGCCGGAGATGAGCAGCCGGACCTGGGCACCGGTGGGCGCGACGATGGTGCGGATGAAGTAGTCGATCGAGTCGTACGCGGTGGGTCGGTCGACGGCCTTGACCCAGGCCGGAGCCGGCACCGCCAGGATCACCCGGCTCTGCGGTCCGAGCCGCTTCGCCACCGCGTCGAAGTAGGTGAGCTGCGGGTCGTCGACGTACGAGCCGGACTGGTCGTCGAGGCCGAGCAGCCACCAGTCGGCCGGCAGCTCGACGGCGAAGTACGACCGGGACTGGCCGGTACACCAGCCGCCGAAGTGCCGGTCCCGGGTACGGACGAACAGCCGCAGGAACGCGGTGAGCCCGTCGTACCAGTCGTGGTTGCCGGGCACCGCGAAGATCGTCGGCTGCTCCGCCGGAGTGGCCGGCAGCGCCGCCTGGTACGGCCCCTTGCACCGGTCCTCGTACGCCGCGTACTCCGCCGACGGGTAGACCTGGTCGCCACCCATCACCAGGGTCTGCGCCCGGGGCAGCCGGTGCCCGTCCACCGTGATCTCCCGCTGGGCGAGCAGGTACGCCACCGAATAGGTGGCGTCGAACCCGTCACCCAGGTCGGCCACGTAGTCGAGCCAGAGTCCACCGTCCGGCCCCACCTGCCGGGAGATCTCCGCGTCCAGCGCCTTCTGGAGTTCCCGCTTGTCCAGGTACGCACCGAACAGCATCGCCAGCAGCGTCCGCAGGCCGGTGCTGATCAGCAGGAACGGCGCGAGCCACGGCACCGGCTTGCGGGGCGCGAAACCCAGTTCCAGTGGATCGATGCTGCGGGGTCGCCGGGCCTGTCGACCGCCGGCGGCCTCCCCGGCGTACGACCCTGGCGGCGGCGTCCGGTCACGGGACGGCGGCCCGACGTCGCCCGGTTCGTCGCGAGAGGTGTGATCGTCGGTCATTCGCCGCAGCGTAGTGCGACCCGGGTGACCCGACGACCCCGGAAACGCCCCGGGCGTCCGGTTCGCTCGACCCGGCGGCCAATCCCGCTCGGCCCCGCAGCGGCGCGTGCCGTACACTTGACCACCGTTGCCGCCTTAGCTCAGTCGGCAGAGCGACGCACTCGTAATGCGTAGGTCGACGGTTCGATTCCGTCAGGCGGCTCGGTACGCAAGCCCAGGTCAGAGACCTGGGCTTCGCCGTCTTTCAGGTCAGGCCACTTCCGGTTGCGCTGCGGCTGTCCGTCCCGGGCCGACCGGCTCAGGGCGCGGGCCGCTTGGCCTTTCCGATTCGTCCGAGGTGGGTGTGTTCGAAGCCCTCGGTGGTCTTGAGGCCGTAGCCGAGGGCGCGGTCGACGGCGATGTGGAAGACCCACGCGACGGCGAGGACGCCGAGCCAGTCGATCGGCTCCCGGAATGCGGCGAGGGCCACCGCGACCGCGCCGAGCAGCGCCGGCAGCGCGTAGGAGTGCACCAGGTTGTAGCAGAAGGCACCCACCTGCGGGCCGCGCAGATAGCCGACCATCGACAGGTCGAAGATCAGGAACAGGGCGAGCAGCCACCACCACGCGTACCCGACGGCGACGGTCACCACGACGGCGAAGGCTGCCACCACGACGCCCTCGATGCGCTGTGTCTGGACCGGGTTCAACATCCGACATCTCCAAGCTGGCGGTTCAGGGGTCACAGCCAGTCGTGCTCGCGGGCGTAGCGCGCGGCCTCGTGGCGGGTGTGGGTCTGGGTCTTCTGCATGGCGTTGGACAGGTAGTTGCGCACGGTGCCCTGGGCGAGGTGCAGCCGGGCGGCGATGTCGGCGACCGAGTAACCCTCGCTCGTCACCCGCAGCACGTCGAGTTCCCGCTCGGTGAGCGGGCAGTCGTCGACGATGGCGAGGGCGGACACGTCGGGGTCGATCCACCGTCTGCCGGCGTGCAGGTCGGTGATGACCGAGGCGATGTGGGCCGGCTCGGCCGACTTGCTGACGAAACCCTGGACGCCGAGCTTCAGCGCCTTGCGCAGCACGCCGGGCCGGGCATGTCGGGTCAGCATGAGGACCACCTGCTCGGGCCGGACGCGGCGGATCTGCGTGATGGCGCCGAGGCCGTCCGTGCCGGGCATCTCCAGGTCGATGACCAGCACGTCGGGCCGGTGCCGCAGGGTGGCCTCGACGGCGGTCTCGCCGTTGGTCGCCTCGGCGACGATGTCGATGTCGCCTTCGAGCGGCAGCAGCGCCGCCAGCGCCTTGCGCAGCAGGGCCTCGTCGTCAGCGAGCACGATGGTGGTGGTCATCGGTGATCCTCCGCGGCGCCGCCGGTGGCCGCGTCGGCCCGGGCGGCCGGGAATCTCGCGGCGGTCAGGAAGCGCCCGTCGTGCTGTCGTACGGTCAGCTCGCCGCCGTCGGCTGCCAACCGTTGCCGGAGGCTGGACAGCCCTCTGAGCTCGGGCAGCCTATCGCCGCTCACGCCGTCGTTGACGATCGAGATGCCGGCTTCGGAGAGCGTGATCCGCACCTGGGTGGCCTGTGCGTGTCGCAGGATGTTCGTGGTGGTCTCGCGCAGGACCTGGCCGAGCAGCTCGCTGCGGCGCGGGTCCACCTCGGCCTCCCGGGTCACCCGGACCCGGATGCCCGCCGCCTCGAACAGGTTCTTCGCGTTCTCGAGCTCCGCCGTGAGGTTGAGTCGGCGCTGCGCGTACGCCAGCTCCTTGGTCTGGGTGATGGTGTCGCTCACCAGAGCGTACGTCTCCCGCAGCTCCTTCTCGGCTCGGTCGGTGTCGCTGAGCAACAGTTTCCGGGCCAGTGCGATCTTCAGCTTGACCACGTGCAGGGTGTGGCCCTGGATGTCGTGCAGATCGCTGGCGAAGCGGACGCGCTCGCGGATGACCGCCAGCTCCGCCTCGCGCTCCCGGGCGTGGTCCAGCTCCCGGATGAGGTCGTAGAAGCGCTCGCCGACGATCGTCAGGACGGTCACCAGGATGGTGAGGCCCGTCGGGACGAGGACGTAGGTGATCAGGACGCCGCGTACGTCGTCCTGATCGACCAGGAACCGCATCGCGCCGACGGCGGCGACGTAGCTGAACAGCCCGACCGCTGCCAGGGTCCGGCGTCGTACCTGGCGGAGGGCGAGGGACCCTACCGCGCAGATGCCCCAGTAGGCGTTGGGGCTGCCGGTCAGCAGCACCCCGAGCGGCCACACCGCAGCCCCGACGATCGTGCAGGGCAGGGCGACCCGGGCGAGGTCGTCCGCCGTCCAGCGTTCGAAGGCCACCACCGCCGCCACGGCACCCGGGACCAGGACGACGAAATGCCACCAGGCGTGCGCGTCGGTGGCCAGGAGCACCACCGCGGCGAACACGACCGGCGGCAGTGACGTGAGGAGATTGATCCGGCGCAGCCGCCTCTGCGTCGTCTTGGTGAAGGCCGGCGATCTCGCGGTCACCCAGCCAGTATTCCCACCTCCAGGTGGGGCGGGCAGTGACACCGCGTCACATGTACCCGTGACGTGACGCCACTGAACGATCACCGCGACCGCTGCTGTCATTGGGGCATGTCCACGACACCAGTGATCGAAGTCGAACGGCTCAACGTCAAGTACGGCGACTTCCACGCCGTGCGTGACCTCTCCTTCGAGGTCCGGCGCGGCGAACTGTACGCGCTGCTCGGCACGAACGGAGCGGGGAAGACCTCGACCCTGGAGACCATCGAGGGGCACCGGACGCCGACCTCCGGCACGGTACGCGTCTTCGGGCACCAGCCGGGCGACCGTCGGGTGGTCCGTCCCCGGATGGGCGTCATGCTCCAGGAGAGTGGTTTCTCCCCCGACCTCACGGTTCGTGAGTCGGTCCGGCTGATCGGCACCCTGACCCGGCGCACCGACGATGTCGACCGGGTGCTCGACATCGTCGATCTCACCGGCAAGGCCGGCCGGAAGGTCTCCCAGCTCTCCGGTGGGGAGAAGCGGCGGCTGGACTTCGCCACCGCCGTCTACGGCACACCGGAGCTGATCTTCCTGGACGAGCCGACCACCGGCCTGGACGTCCAGTCCCGCGACCACCTGTGGACGACCGTGGACCGGCTCCGGGAGAACGGCGCGACGATCGTGCTGACCACGCACTACCTGGAGGAGGCGCAGCAGCGCGCCGACCGGATCGGGCTCATGCACGAGGGCACCTTCCACCGGGAGGGCACCGTCTCCGAGCTGACCCGCACGCTGCCGGCCGTCATCCGCTTCTCGCTGCCGCCGACGGCGCCGACGCTGCCGGTGCAGGCCGCCACGGACGGCGACGGCAGGGTCGTGATCGAGACCTTCGGTCTGCAGAAGGACCTGCACCTCCTGCTCGCCTGGGCGCAGGACCACGCGGTGGAGTTGCGGGACCTGGAGGCCGGACCGACCCGACTCGACAACGTCTTCCGCGCCATCAGCGGCTGACTCGTCTCCCGAGAGGAATCCTTCCCGTGTTCCCCATCGCCTTCAGCGAGTTGATCCAGATCTTCCGGAACCGGCTGGTGCTGGTCACCAGCTTCATCATCCCGGTCGTCGTCTCCGCGTACTTCGTCCGGCAGCACGAGACCTTCGCCGCCCTCGGCAGCCTCGGCTACATCGCGGCGATCGTGCTGTTCACCGTGGCCGCGTTCGGGCTCTACGCCACGACCGTGACCACCCTGGCCTCCCGGCGGCAGAATCTCTTTCTCAAGCGGTTGCGCTCCACGGCCATCGGGGACGCCGGCATTCTCGCCGGCCTGCTGTTGCCCGCCACCGTCGTCGCGCTGGTGCAGGTGGCGGCGATCCTGACCGCGCTGGCCATGGTGGCCGGCGGGCCGGCCAACGTGCCCCTGCTGGTGGTGGCGATCGTCGCGACCGTGGCCATGCTGATGGGCCTGGGTCTGGCCACCGCCGGCCTGACGAACTCACCCGAGCACGCCCAGGTCACCACCCTGCCCGTCACCCTCGGCGTGATCGGCGTGGCCAGCTGGGTGGGCATCAGCGGCACCGAGGATCTCGCCCTGCTCAAGCGGCTGCTGCCCGGTGGTTCCGCCACCGAGATGGTGATGAACGCCTGGAACGGCGGCGTCGCCGTGACCGACTCCCTGTTCCTGCTGGCTCCGACGCTGGGCTGGGTCGTGATCGCCGTCGTGGCGGCCACCCGCCTGTTCAAGTGGGAACCCCGCCGCTGAGGGGGGTGGGCGCCCGCCGAGGTGCCCGCGACACCCGACCAGACCCTGCGTGAAGACGTACGACAAGGAGTGACCGTGATCGAAGAGACGTCGCACCCCGGCTCACCGACTCTGGTGGAGGACCTTCTGCTCCTGCTGTTCCAGCCGAGGTCGGGCACCATCGCCGGAGAGAACACCCTCTTCTACGTCCTCGCCGGGGCCGTACTCGCAGAGCTCGCCCTCGCCGACCGGGTGACCATGGCGGACCGACGCACGGTGAAGATCGTCGAGGGTCGGGCACCGTCGGATGATCTTCTCCGGTCGGCGTGGGACTACCTCTCCGAGAAACCCCGCGGTGTCCAGACGGTGCTCGCCGCGATCGGCCCGGAGCTGCGCAAGCCGGTGTTGGAGCGGCTCGTCGAACGCGGCGACATCACCCGGGAGGACCGGAAGATGCTCGGCCTGTTCCGTACGACTTCGCTGCGCGACGGTGGCACCGGACGCCGTGCGCGTCTGCTGGAGGAGGTCCGGCAGGTCCTCGTGGACGGCGCGGAACCATCGGCCCGGGTCGCCGCGCTCGCGGCACTGCTGTCGGGCAGCGGAACTCTTCCCCAGTTCTACCGCGACATCCCGTGGACCACACCTGTGATCACCCGCGCGAAGGAACTTGAGCAGGGCAACTGGGGCGCCGGAGCCGCAGCGGAAGCAGTGACCCGGACCGTGACCGCGACCGTCGTCAACAGTGTCATCGTCACCACCACGGTGATTCCCCGCAGCTAGCAGGCCCGTCCGCCCGCGTCCGTGCAGGCCAGCCTGCAACTTCGCGGATGTTGTCGTGTCTCGATGGACCTCAGGCAGCAACATCACCGAAGTTGTGGGCCGGGTGGCGGGGGGTAGCGGTGCGGGGAGGAGGGCGGGTCAGGTGTAGAGGGTGGCGGCGTACTGGGGGCCGTAGTGGCGTTCGAGGTCGGCGAGGGTGTCCGCCGGGGCCTCGACCTCCTTGACCAGGCGGGCCCGGCGGGGCAGCGGATCCGGTGGCCAGGTCTCCGGCTGCCACAGCTGGGACCGCAGGAACGCCTTCGCGCAGTGGTAGAAGATCTGCTCGATCTCGACAAGCACGGCGAGCACCGGCCGGTGCCCCTTGACCACCATGGCGTCGAACCAGGGCGCGTCGCGGAGCAGCCGCGCCCGGCCGTTGATCCGCAGGGTGTCGGTGCGCCCGGGAATGAGGAAGATCAGGCCGACGTGCGGGTTGGTCAGGATGTTGCGGTAGCCGTCGGCGCGCTTGTTGCCGGGACGCTCCGGGATGGCGATGGTCCGCTCGTCGAGCACGTGCGCGAAACCCGCCGGGTCGCCCTTCGGGGAGACGTCGCAGGTGCCGTCCGCTCCGGCGGTGGCCACCAGGCAGAACGGCGACGCGGCGAGCCACTGCCGGTCACGCTCGTGCAGTTGGGTGCGCTCCTTGGCGACCGCGCGGGGGCCGGGGGTGCCGAGCAGGTCGGTCAATTCGGCTGCGGATGTGATCTCCACCGTCACTGGGTGCCTCCCCGTGGAGTTGACCGTGGTGGCGGCACCCGGGCGGGAAACCGCCATGGTCACTCTAGTCGCGCACGACCGTCAGGTTTGTCCCCCGGTGCCCGGGGGTACGGCCCACAGAGCGCTTTCGAACAGCAGTGGAGGCCCGGAGATGGAGAGTCGACTCAAGATCCTGGGGCACCCCGTCCATCCGATGCTTGTGATGTTCCCCTTCGCCCTACTGGTCACCGCCGTGCTCTTCGACGTCATCGACACGGTCGGCGGGCCGGACTTCCTCGGCGAGGTGGCGTACTGGAACCTCACCGTCGGCCTTATCGTGGGCCTGCTGGCGGCGGCGGCCGGCACGTTCGACCTGCTGGCCATCCCCTCCGGAACCAGGGCCAAGCGGGTGGCGCTCACCCACGCCGTCGCGAACGTCGCGGTGATCCTGCTCTTCGCCGCCGTCTGGGTGGTGCGGCTCAACGCCGACTCGCGAGGGGCGGGCGGGGCACTGATCGCCATCGAGGTGGTGGCGCTGGGCATTCTCGGGGTCAGCGGCTGGCTGGGCGGTGAACTCGTCGACCGGCTCGGTGTCGGGGTCGACCGGGAGGCCAACCTCGACGCGCCGAGCTCGCTGCGGCCGGCGGCCGCCAGTCAACGGATGGGAGACGCGCGATGACCAGGCCGGGACGCGGTTGGCGGGGCGGCCAGCAGGGGTGGGACCCGATGGGCGAGTTGCAGTCGCTGCGGGCCGAGCTGAGCCGGCTGGTCGGCGGCCGTCCGGGGCCGCCGGAGGTGGAGTTGGGCGAGACCAGCGACGGCTGGGAGGTGGTCGTCCGGCTGCCCGGCGTCGCTCCCGAGGAGGTCGCGGTGGAGCTGGACGACCGCGAGCTGTGCGTACGGGCGCGGACGGAGGCCGAGGTCAACGCCGACCACGGCATTCCCGGCGGGTTCGAGACCCGGGGCTTCGAGTACCGCGTGCAACTGCCGTCGCGGGTGGACCCCGAGGCGATCGACGCGGTGATGGACCACGGTCTGCTGCGGGTACGGCTGCCCCGGGCGAACCGGCCCGCACCGCGCACCATCACCGTCGGGCGTACCGGACCGCGGTCGACGAGCCCCTCCGGTGGCGTGCCGAGCAGCGTCGACCCGGCGGCGGACCGGGAACTGCACCAGCCGGACGTCGCCACCGGCGATTCCGGCCGGTAGCGCGCCCGGTGGCTTCGGCCGTGCTGGGAGGGGCCGCCGACCGGGTGCCGGACGTGGCCCGGATCGCCGTGCTGCGCGCCAACGCGCTCGGTGACTTCATCTTCGTACTGCCCGCGCTGGAGGCGCTGCGGGCCGCGTACCCGCAGGCGGAGATCGTGTTGCTCGGTGCGCCCTGGCACGAGCAGCTGTGGCGGGATCGGCCGGGCCCGGTGGACCGGGTACTGGTGGTGCCGCCCGCGCCGGGGATCCGGACGGCGACCGAGGGCGAGCCCGAGTCGAGCACTGTAGACTTCCTGGCCGCCGCCCGCGCGGAGCGGTTCGACCTGGCGCTGCAACTGCACGGCGGCGGCGCCAACTCCAATCCGCTGGTGGCCGCGCTCGGCGCCCGGCTCACCGCGGGCCTACGGGCCGAGGACGCGCCGCCGCTGGACCGCTGGCTGCGCTACGTCTACTACCAGCACGAGGTGATCCGGTACCTGGAGGCGGTGGCACTGGTGGGCGCCGCGGCCACCACGATCATCCCGGCGCTGGCGGTCACCGAGACCGACCGGACCGAGGCGCGCACCGTGCTTGGCGAGTCGGAACGTCCCCGGGTGGCGTTGCATCCCGGCGCGACGGACACCCGTCGTCGCTGGCCCGCCGACCGCTTCGGGGAGGTGGCCCGGACGCTGCACGCCGACGGGTACGAAATCCTCGTCACCGGCACCCCTGCCGAGCGGGAGGTGGTCGACCAGGTGGTGGCCAGCGCCGGGGTGCCGGTCCGACCACAGGTCGGCACGCTCAGCCTGGGTGGGCTGGCCGGCTGCTACGCCGGCTGCGAGCTGGTGGTCTCCAACGACACCGGGCCACTGCACCTGGCCGCCGCCGTCGGTACGCCGACCGTCGGCATCTTCTGGGTCGGCAACCTGATCACCACCGCTCCCGTGACGCGGGGCCGGCACCGGCCGATCACCTCGTGGACCGTGCACTGCCCGGTCTGCGGGGTGGACTGCACCCCCGGCATCTACCCGCACCGTCCGGGCGACGGCGACTGCCCGCACCGCGACTCCTTCGTCACCGACGTGCCGGTGGCCGAGGTGGCGGAAGCCGCCCGCGAGCTGCTGTTCCGTTGACGAATCCCGCCGGCTCAGGCGTCCGGGCCCAGCGAGGCGAGGACGACCTCCCACGCCTCCACGTCGCGTTCGGTGACCGTGGTCGGCGACTCCAGGTGGTAGGCGCCGCTGGGCAGGACGCCGGCACCGCCGTGCCGCGCCAGCACGGCGAGTTGCGCGGCGACGTCCTCGCCCTGGTGCCGCGCCGGCACCCGTCGCCAGAAGTCGAATCCGCCGGCGTCGACGAGCTTGGCCCGGTCGTAGAGCACGCAGCCGCCGACCCAGGACACCTGGTACGCCCGCCAGTCACCGTCGGTGAGTGCCAGCGACGCCGTCACGTGCAGCAGGTTCGCCGCGGAGTGGATCTGCGCCCGATCCCACTCGGGCGTGCCCGGCCGTACCCGCTCCGGCACCGGTCGGCCGGTCCACTCCCGGTAGTGCCGGTGCGTGTCTGGCCGGACGTCGTCGAGGTAGGACAGGCCGTGCACCCCGTTGCCGACGAAGCCGCAGCCCAGCTCGCCGATCGCGGTCACCAGCCGGCGCAGTGTGCCCGGTTCCAGCCAGACGTCGTCGTCGAGGAAGAGGACGTACCGCGCGACGGAGGCGTCGAGCAGGAAGCTGCGGTGTTCGGCGAGCCCGCGTCGGGGCAGTCGCCGGGTCAGTAGCACCGGATGCCCCCGGTGGCGCAGCGCCCGGACCATGGTGGCCGCCGCCGGGTGGAGGTAGCCGGGGTCGCCGTCGGACTGGTCGCTGACCACCACGCCGAACCCCGGTACCCCCTCCTGCGCGGCGAGCCCGGCGAGGGTGACGGCGAGTTCGGTGGGCCGGTTGCGGGTCGGGACGAGCACGTCGACCAGCCGGTCGGCGCGGAACTGCGCGGGCGTGCCGGCGTCGAGGGGTCGGTTCACGGCGCCTTGCCGGTCAGCGGCGGCGCGTCCGCACCGGTCGTGGTGGCGGTTCCGGCGCCGGCCGTGCCGGACGTCTCCACCGCCGGCGGGGGACCGGCCTGCGCGCCGGTCGCGCCCTCCTGCCCGTACGCCCGGATCCGGTCGATGATCGCCGAGGTGGAGCGGTCCGGCACGTAGCCCAGGGTGCGTACCTGGCCGCCCAGCCGTTGCACCAGTGGCGCCTCCGGCACCAGCTCGGGCGGATAGTCGCCGCCCTTGACGTAGACGTCCGGCCGGACGGCTTCGATGAGGGTGGCCGGGGAGTCCTCCTCGAACACCACCACGTGGTCGACGCAGGTCAGCGCGGCGAGCAGGGCGGCCCGGTCCTCGATCGGGTTCACCGGCCGGTCCGCACCCTTCAACCGGCGTACGCTGCCGTCGGAGTTGACCGCCACCACCAGCAGGTCGCCGAGGGCGCGGGCCTGTTCCAGGTACCGTATGTGCCCCCGGTGCAGCACGTCGAAGCAGCCGTTGGTGAAGACGATCGAGCGGCCGGCCCGCCGGTGTTCGGCGACGATCTCCGTCAGGTGCCCCGTGTCGACAAGTACCTGCCGGTCGTCGGGTGCCGGTCGGCCCAGCGCGGCCAGCAGGTCCTCGCGGCGGCACACGCAGGTCCCGGTGCCGGCGACGGTGCTCGTCGCGGCGAGCTGGGCAAGTTGCGCGGCGGTGGACAGCGGAGCGTCGGCGGCCAGTGCGAGGGTCATCGCCGCCAGGTAGGCGTCACCGGCGCCGACGGCGTGGCTGGCGGGTACGGGTGTGCTGTGACTGCGGGCGGGCGCACCGTCGACACCGCCGACCACCGCGCCCTCGGTGTCCAGGGTCACCGCGACCACCGCCGCGCCGGTGTGGGCACGCAGCTCGGCGAGCCGGGACTCGGCCAGGACGGCCCGGTCCACGCCGGCACCGACCTCGGCGTTCACGGTCACCCCGGTGCCGGTCACGCTGAGCCCGTCGCGGGTCATCGCCACCCGACTCTCGCCCGGGGTCGGCTCGCCGGTGGGCCCGTCGGTACGCCGCGTCCCGGCCGCACCCGGAGCCGTGCCGACGGTCAGCTCGGACGGCCCGTCGGCCGGGTCGACCTCGGGATGCTCCAGGTGCAGCTCACGGCCACCGGCCGGGTCAGCGGACGTCGCCGGGTGCATGGTCGGCCGGACCGCGCCCGCGCGGGCGAGCAGGCGGGTGGCCTCGGCGAAGCTCGGGGTCACCACGGTCGGCGCGAGGCCCCGCCAGTCGGCGAGGTCGTGGGCGTCGAGCGCGACCGTGGCGTACCGGTCCCGGTGCTCGACCAGCCAGGCGCGTACCGGCGCGGGCAGCGCGCCCAGACCGTAGTCGCAGACCACCAGGGTCGGTTTCTCGCCTCCGCTGGCGGCCCGCAGCTCCTCACTCGCACAGTCCAGGGCGGTGAGCAGGCAGTCCACCCCCAGGTCGCTGAGCGGGTCGTCCGGGTCACCGGAGTCCTCCCGCAGCAGGATCTGGTCGCCGGCCAGCATCCGACGCTTGACGGGGGTGTAGCGGCCGGGCTGGCTGACGGTGCGGTCCCAGACGCCGGCCCGATCGAGGCAGTCATGCAGCTCGTCGCCGGCGGCGTCGGCCCCGACGGGCGCCACCAGCACCGAGCGTCCACCCAGCGTGGCGATGTTGACGGCGGTGTTGGCGGCACCACCCGCCGCCGAGATGCGGCGGCGCAGGGTGAGGACCGGGGCGGGGGCTTCCCGGCACAACCGGTCGGAGTCGGCGAACCGCCACTCGTCGAGCATGGCGTCACCGATCACCAGGACCGGACGCCCGAGCCAGCTCTGCACGACGTCGGCGAGCCGGAGCTGTTCCGCTGCTGCTCGTGCCATGCCGGCGGTTCCCCTCCGCTCGGCGGGGTCAAACCTGCCGGCCGGCCGCCCGCTGGCGGCGACGTGCGGTGGGCCACCGTCCAGCCGCGTTTCGTGACGTCGGCACCGGGAACGGATACGGACGTACCCCCAGAAAGGAGAACACTGTGGCAGCGACGTTGCAGGGTAAGCGAATAGCCTTCCTGGCCACCGATGGCGTGGAAGAGGCCGAGTACGTCCAGCCGCGTCAGGCCGTCGAGCAGGCCGGTGCGACCGCCGAGCTGGTGTCGATCAAGCCTGGGAAGATCACCTCCTTCACGCACCTGGACCCCTCCACCACGTACGAGGTGGAGGTGAGCGCGGCCGACGCGGATCCCGCCCGGTACGACGCGCTGGTGCTGCCCGGAGGGGTGGCCAACCCGGACTTCCTGCGCACCGACTCCGACGCCGTCCGGTTCGTGAAGTCGTTCTTCGACGCCGGCAAGCCGGTCGGGGTGATCTGCCACGGGCCGTGGACGCTCGTCGAGGCGGACGTGGTGCGGGGTCGGCGGCTGACCAGTTGGCCCAGCCTGCGTACGGACCTGGTGAATGCCGGCGCGGAATGGGTCGACGAGCAGGTCGTGACCGACAACGGGTTGGTCAGCAGCCGCAAGCCCGATGACCTGCCGGCCTTCTGCGCCAAGATCGTCGAGGAGTTCGCCGAAGGCCGGCACTGACCGGCCGGACCGGAGCCCGCTGCGGCGGCCCTGCCCCTGAGGGGCGGGGCCGCCGGGTCATTTCAGGATCAGGCGGTTGGTCTGCTCGAAGACGTCCAGGTCGGCCAGGGTCTCCAGGACACTTGCCGAGAGCGGCTGGGGCATCGCCTCGCGGTGGAAGAAGCCCGCGTCGCTCGTCTCGTCGGTGACCCGGGCCAGCCGCCCGTCCCACTCCTCCACCCGGAACGCGGTGGTGAAGATCTGGTAGGTGTGGCCGTACATGTTGGTGTGGGTGCGGTCCGGGCCGGTGTAGAGGGCGAAGGCACTCACCCGCAGCGCCCGGAGCCCGGTCTCCTCGCGTACCTCCCGCACGGCGCAGTCAGCGATCGACTCGCCCAGCTCCATCGCGCCGGCGGGCAGTGCCCACTGCCCGTTGTCGGAGCGGCGGATCAGCAGGATGCGGGCCGAACTGTCGCGCACCACGGCCCGGGCGCCGACGAACATCAGCGTCCGGTCGCCGGCCAGGGCGCGTAGCTGCCCGACGTACGAATCAGCCCAGGAGATGCTCACCCGGACAATTTACGGGGGTTCCCAACGTGTGACCGGCGACACTAACTTGTTACCCATGCGTAGCACGATGATGGACGCCCCCCTTCAGGTCTCCCGGATCCTCGAACACGGCGCCACCGTGCACGGCGCGGCCGAGGTGGTGACGTGGACCGGCGCCGAGCCGCGTCGCAGCACGTACGCCGACGTCGGGCGGGACGCCGCCCGGCTCGCGCACGCGTTGCGGGCGGAGTGCGGGGTGACCGGCGACGAGCGGGTCGCCACCTTCATGTGGAACAACACCGAGCACCTGGTGGCGTACTTCGCCGTGCCCAGCATGGGTGCGGTGCTGCACACGCTCAACATCCGGCTCTTCCCCGACCAGGTCACCTACATCGCCAACCACGCCGAGGACCGGGTGGTGCTGGTCGACGCCACGTTGATCCCGCTGCTGGCCAAGTCCCTCGGCGGCATGACAAGCGTGCGACACGTGGTGGTGGTCGGCGGTGGCGATCCCGCCCCGCTGCTGGCGGCGGCGGGCGACCGGATCGCCGTACATCACTGGGACGCGCTGCTGGCCGACCGCCCGGAGGTGTACGACTGGCCCGAGGTGGACGAACGCGACGCTGCCGCCCTCTGCTACACCTCCGGCACCACCGGCAACCCCAAGGGGGTGGCCTACTCGCACCGCTCGATCTACCTGCACTCGTTGCAGATCTGCATGCCGGAGGGGTTCGGGCTCGGGCCGACCGACCGGGAACTGGCCATCGTGCCGATGTTCCACGCGATGTCGTGGGGGCTGCCGTTCGCGGCGTTCCTCTCCGGCGCGTCGCTGGTGATGCCGGACCGTTTCCTCCAGGCCGCGCCGATCGCCGAGATGATCGCCGCCGAGCGGCCGACGCTGGCCGGTGCGGTGCCGACCATCTGGACCGACCTGCTCGCCTACCTGGACAGCCACGACGTCGACACCTCCTCGCTCACGGAGGTGATCGTCGGTGGTTCGGCCTGCCCGCCGTCGCTGATGCACGCGTTCGACGAGCGGCACGGCATCGACGTGATCCACGCCTGGGGGATGACCGAGATGTCGCCGCTGGGCTCGGTGTCGCGCCCACCGGCCGGGGCGAGCGGTGACGAGGCCTGGCGCTACCGGTACACCCAGGGCCGGGTGCCGGCGGGGGTGCGGGCCCGCGTCGTGGGCCCGGCCGGGGAACCGCTGCCCGCCGACGGAACCTCCGTCGGTGAGCTTGAGGTGCGTGGGCCGTGGATCACCGCGCGGTACGTCGGGGACGACGCGCCGGACCCGGAGAAGTTCCGCGACGGCTGGCTGCGTACCGGTGACGTGGGCACGCTGTCGGCGGACGGCTACCTCACCCTCACCGACCGGGCCAAGGACGTGATCAAGTCCGGTGGCGAGTGGATCTCCTCGGTGGAACTGGAGAACGCGTTGATGGCCCATCCGGCGGTGCTGGAGGCCTGCGTGGTGGGCGTGCCGGACCAGCGATGGGACGAACGGCCGCTGGCCACGGTGGTGCTCCGGGAGGGTGCCTCGGCGACTCCGGAGGAGTTGCGGGACTTCCTGGCCGGGTCGGTGGCGCGCTGGCAGTTGCCGGAGCGGTGGGCGTTCGTCGAGGCGGTGCCGAAGACGAGCGTCGGCAAGTTCGACAAGAAGGTGGTGCGCTCCCGGTACGCCGACGGCGACCTGAATGTGCGGGAACTGGCCACGCCGTAACGTTTTTCGGCGCATCATCGCCGTTGGGAGTAGTGGCCTGCACAGACCTCTCTCCGGTGGGCGGCCCCGGCGTTCGCACCGCGCCGGGGCCGCCCGTTCCTCGCGGGGCGACCCGCAGTGTCAGTATTGCGAGACTTGTTCGCCTCTGTCCGGCGTACGGGGAAAACTGCCAGGTCGAGCCGCTTATTCGTCGGCGCTGACCAGCACCCTGCCGACCACCGAGTCCTCCACCGCCTGATGGGCGGCAGCGGTCGCCGACAGCGGATAGGAATGCAACGGCAGACCGGCCTCCTCGCCCACCCGGACCCCGCCCTGGGCGGCCGCGGCCGCCACGTCGACCAGCGCCTGGGCCTTGGCCGCCTTCGGCATCGTGTAGACCAGCACGAACTGCCAGCGGGCGTTCGGCCCCATCAGGGGTCGTACCGGCAACGTCACCTCGTCGCCGCCGTCGTCGGCGTACACACAGACCACCCCGCCCGGGCGCAGTAGCCGTACGTCGGTGGCCGCGTTGCGGGCGGGGGAGACCTCCACGATCCCGTGCACCCCGTCGGGCGCGAGCTTGTGGACCTCGGCCACCACGTCCTGTTCCCGGTAGTTGATCACTGCCGAGGCGCCGGCCGCCGCGGCCAGTTGGGCCTTCTCGGCGCTGCTGACCGTGGCGATCACGCAGGCATCGGCCCAGGACGCCAACTGGATCGCGGCGTTGCCCACCGCGCCGGCCCCACCCTGCACCAGCACCGTGTGGTCACTCAGCGCGCCGGGACGCAGGGTGTCCGGCAGATACTCGCCGGAGGTCAGGCACCGGTGCGCCGTCAGGAACGGGATGCCGAGGCAGGCGCCCAGTTCGAAGGACGCGTCGCCGAGGCGTACCGCCTGGCGGACCGGGACCACCGTGTACTCGGCGGCGGTTCCCCAGGGCCGCTGCCAGGCGGCCTCCCAGACCCAGACCCGCTCGCCGATCAGCTCCTGGTCGACCCCCTCGCCGACCGCCTCGACCACTCCGGCGCCGTCCTGGCCCGGTATCTGCCAGCCGGCCGGCAGCGGGCCCTGCCGGCGCGACTTCCAGTCCGTCGGGTTCACCCCGGCCACCGCGACCCGCACCAGCACCTCGCCCGGCCCGGGGTCCGGCACCGGCCGCTCGACCAACTGGAGCACGGAGGGATCGCCGGTGCGTTCGTACACCATCGCCTTCATGCCACCGACCGTAGGCGGGCGGGGGACCGCCCGGTGGCGGTTCAGCCCAGCCGGTCGACGACCTCCGGGGTCAACTCGTCGATCGAGTCCAGCACCGCCACGGCCAGCCGCCGAGCGTCCGGATCCAGTGGGTACGCCCCGTGCGGCACCGCCACCACCGCCATCCCGGCCGCAGCCGCGGAACGGACCCCGTTCGAAGAGTCCTCCACCGCCACGCAGCGCGTCGGGTCGAGGCCGAGCCGCTCGGCCACGCGCAGGTAGACGTCCGGTGCCGGCTTGCCGCGCTCGGTCTCCTCGGTCGACAGGGTGCTGCGGAACGAGTCGGTCAGGTCGGTGGCGGCCAGCGCCGCGGCGATCAGCCGGGTCGGCGAGGAACTGGCCAGTCCCAGGGGCCACCGCGCGGCCATCCGGCGGACCACGTCGACCGCGCCGTCGATCACCGGCACCCGGGCCGCGTACCGGCGGGCCATCTCCTCGACCACCTCGGCGGCGACCTGGTCGGCGGTGCGCCGCACCCCCAACTCGTCGCTGAGGTAGCGGGCCCACTCACCGGTGCTCATCCCCATCAGCCGACGCTGGGTGTCGTCCTGCCAGACACCCCCGTGCTCGGCCACGTAAGCCCGCCGAACCTCCTCCCACACCGGCTCGGAGTCGACGATCACCCCGTCAAGGTCGAAAACCACCCCATCCACCGTCACACCCCCATCCTCCCCCACCCACCACGGCGTCGATCAAGAAGTTCGCGTCAGGAATCGGCGACAAGTCAGACCGGAACTTCTTGGTCAACTCGCCAGGGGTGGCAGACCGATGGGGCTGTCCGGCGGAATGACCGTGTGGGCGGCGCGGGCGATCGGGTCGAGCAGTTCGCGGAGGCGGTGTGCGCGCTCGGGGCCGAGCGTCAGCCAGGGGCGGGTGGCGGCGAGGTCGGTGGCGTCCTCGATCGCCTGGAAGGACGTCCGGCCGCGCTCGGTCGGCTTGCCCTCCGCGTCCAGCCAGCCACGGACGGTGAGCCGGTCACGCGCCTGCGACCAGTCCTGCTCCGACCAGCCCCGGCCGAGCAGGTTGGCCGCCGGCATGTCGACCGCGACCCGCCAGGCGAGGGTCTCCACCGGGTCGAGGTCGGCGGCGACCAGCGCGGCGACGTGCCCGTCACCACGATGTTCGCGCAGCGTGGTGGCGGCCTGCCAGAGCCGAGCCAGCGGGTACTCACCCCGGGGCAGGCCCGCGTTCGCCGCGCCGAGCACCCGGCCGGCCGTCCCGAGCCCGTCCGTGGCGGCCTCGAGCAGGTCGGCGGCCTCCACGAGATGCCGCTCGGGCAACTCGTAGGTCAACTCGGCGAGCGCCTGCACCGCCCCGGTCAGCCGGGCGCGCAGCGCCTGGTCCGGGGTGGCCAGTTCCCACACCGCCGGCAGGGCCCGGCTCACCATGTGCGGAGCGAAGTTGTAGAAGGCGGCGATCACCGGAGCCGGACCGGTCGGCCCGAGCGGGGCGGCGCGACCGGCGAAGTAGCCCCGCCAGTAGCCGCGTAGTCCGGCCGCCTCGTAGGCGGCGCGGGCGCGCGGATGGAAGTAGGTGACGGCGTGCAGCGGCTCGTAGTGCGTCCACATCAACCGGGCGGTCCGCCCGTCGGCGTCCACTGCCGTCACGTGCACCTCCGGGTTCGCTTCGACAGGCGTACCGGGCGAGGTACCCGGAACGCCTGTCGAACCTACTGCCGGTCGGTGACCGTCCGGAAGCCATCTGTGGTCAACCGCATCGATGTTCGCCTGCCGTCGGGGCGGGGCGCCCTGCGGCTCACTCGGCGGCGAGCACGTCCACCACGAAGCGCAGCGGACCGGCCGGGCGACCGCCGCCACCGTCGCCGTAGGCGTCCTCGGCCGGGATGTCGAGCTGCACCCGGCTGCCCACGGTCACGCCCACCAGACCCTTGTCCCAGCCCGGGATGACCTGCCCGACCCCGATCGGGAAGGTGGCGGGCTGCCCCCGCTCCCAGGAGGAGTCGAACTCCTCGCCGCTCTCGTAGAAGACACCGACGTAGTTGGTGGTGATCGACTGACCAGCCTTGACCTTCGGCCCGGTGCCCTCGATCAGCGGAGTCACGGTCAGCTTCTTCAGCTCACCCTCCCCGGCGGTGACCGTCGGCTTGCTGCCCAGCGCCGGGTCCGCGCCCTCCGGTAGTTGAGGCGCAGGCGGGGCCGCCGGCTCGTTGGTCGCCTCCGCCGGGGCGGACGGCGTACCGGCGGCCTGCTCGGGGGCGTCGTCACCGCCGCGCTGGCCCACGATCACGAACACGGTGATCAGCACCGCCACGACGGCGATGCCGGCGAACGCACCGGCCCAGGCCTGCCGGCGGCGCTTCGCCTCGGCCGCCTTCTGAGCCGCCAACTGCTCGGCCAGCCGCCGCCGCGCCTTGGTCTCCTGCTCGCTCACGTCCTCGACTCCCTGCTGAGAGGTGTGGGGTGGGTCCGGCCACGGGCAGCCGTCGCCGACACACGGTACCTGGTGTCGGACGCACTTCCGACCATCGATGGCCCGCGCCGGACGGCACGGACATGACGATCATGGGGTCGATGGTGGAGCCGAACCCGCCCAGAAAGGTACATCCAGGTGATCGAGGGTGCGGTCAGGCGGACTTGCGCGGGGTGGCCTTTTTGGTGGCTTTCTTCTCCGTGGTCTTCTTGGCCGGCGTGGCCTTCTTGGTGGTGGCCTTCTTCTCGGCGGTCTTCTTCGCGGGTGCCTTCTTGGCCGGTGCCTTGGCGGCCTTCTTCTCCGCCGCCTTCTTCTGCGCGGAACGTGCCGACGAGATCGGGGTCGGCTCGGCGCCCCCGCCGGCCGGTGCCTCGCCACGAGCCGCCCGGGCACGCTCCACGGACGCCTTCAACGCGGCCATCAGGTCGACGGCGGCGGCGGGTGCCTCCTCGACCTCCTCCGGCTGGACCACCTCGCGGCCCTCCACCTTCGCGTCGATGACCTCCTGCAACGCCGCCCGGTAGTCGTCGGTGAACTCGTCCGGGTGGAAGTCCCCGGCCATCGAGTCGATGAGCGAGGTGGCCATCGCCAACTCCGGTGGCCGGATCTTCAGGTCCTCGTCGAGGAAACCGAAGTCCGGCTTACGGATCTCGTCCGGCCAGAGCATCGTGTTCAGCAGCAACACACCCTCGCGGACCCGCAGGGTGGCCAACTGCTCCCGCTGGCGCAGCGCCACCTTGACGATCGCCACCCGCTCCGAGTCGGTCAACGCGTCCCGCAGCAGCAGGTACGGCTTGGTCGCGGCGCCCTCCGGCTCCAGGAAGTACGCCTTGTTGTAGAGGATCGGGTCGACCTGCTCGGCCGGCACGAACTCCAGCACGTCGATCGCGTGGGAGGTGCTCAACGGCAGGTCGGCGAAGTCGTCGTCGGTGAGGATGACCATCTCCCCGCCGCCGATGTCGTAGCCCTTGGCGATGTCGTCGTAGCTGACCTCCTCGCCACAGACCTGGCAGGTCCGCTTGTACCGGATCCGTCCGCCGTCGGCCCGGTGCACCTGGTGGAACCGGATGTCCTTCTCCTCCGTCGCGGAATACAGCTTCACCGCGATCGAGACCAGGCCGAACGACACGGCTCCCTTCCAGATGGCACGCATGCTGCGCTCCCTTCCCCGGTATCGACCATGCTCGCATCACAGCGAACCGGACGCGAGGTGTTCGGCCTGCTACTACAGTCGGCCTGTGCCCGGCGCGCCGCTCAAGCCGATGCTCGCGATGACCGGGCAGCTTCCGGCCGGTCCCGATTGGGCGTACGAGTTCAAGTGGGACGGGGTACGCGCGCTCGCCGACATCGCCGGCGGACGGCCACGCCTGTACGCCCGCTCCGGGGTGGAGATCACCACCGCCTATCCCGAGTTGATCGCGCTCGGCGAGCAGGTCGGCGACGTCCTGCTCGACGGTGAGGTGGTCCTGTTCGACCAGGCCGGACGGCCCTCGTTCACCGCCCTGGCCGAGCGGATGCACGTGCGTAACGCCGCGAAGGCGGCCCGGCTGGCGGCAACCGTCCCGGTCACGTACATGATCTTCGACGTGTTGCGGCTGGCCGGGCAGGATCTCACCGGCTGGCCGTACGCCCGGCGGCGGGAGACCCTCGACGGCCTGGCGCTCGGCGCGGCGCGGTGGGCGGTCCCACCGGTCTTCTCCGACGGCCCGGCCACCTACGAGGCGGCCGGCGAGCACGGCCTCGAAGGGGTGATGGCCAAGCGGGTCGAGTCGGTCTACCGGCCCGGGGTGCGCTCGCCGGACTGGGTGAAGGTCAAGCTGGAGGTGACCGGCGACTTCGTGGTCGGCGGCTGGCGGCCCGGCGCGCGGAAGATCGGCGGGCTGCTGGTCGGGGTGCCCGGTGCCGACGGCCGACTCGCCTACCGGGGCCGGGTCGGCGGTGGGATCGGTGCCGCCCTCGAACGGGAACTGCTGCGCGAGTTGGAGCCGCTGCGCACCACCGCCTCGCCGTTTCGCGGCGATGTGCCCCGCGAGGATGCCCGGGGCGCGATTTGGGTAACTCCCCGGCTGGTGGTGGAGGTCAAGTACGGCCAACGCACCCCGGACGGGCGCCTGCGGTTCCCCCGGATCCTGCGGATCCGCCCGGACAAACCGGCCGAGGAGGTCGACGATGCCAGCTGACCGGTTCCCGGTCGAGGTACAGGGCCGCACACTGGAGCTGTCCAACCTGGACAAGGTGCTCTATCCGGCAGCCGGCTTCACCAAGGGCGAAGTGATCGACTACTACACCCGGATCGCCCCGGTGCTGCTGCCACACCTGGCCGACCGGGCGCTGACCCGCATCCGCTACCCGAACGGGGTGACCGGTGGCTCGTTCTTCGAAAAGAACGCTCCGGCCGCCACCCCGTCCTGGGTGCGCGTCGAGACGCTGCCCGCGCCGGGCTCCACCAAGGGTCGGGAGACCATCGACTACGTCGTCGCCGACGACCTGCCCACGTTGGTCTGGCTGGCCAACCTGGCCGCCCTGGAACTGCACACCCCGCAGTGGAAGGTCGGCGCGCACCCGGACCTGATGGTGATCGACCTGGATCCGGGTGCCCCGGCGGCACTGGAACAGTGCTGCCAGGTGGCCCTGACGCTGCGCGACCGGCTGGCCGCCGACGGGATCGACTCCTACCCGAAGACCTCCGGCAAGAAGGGCATGCAGCTCTGCTGCCCGATCTCCGGCACCCAGCCCGCCGACGACGTGTCGGCCTACGCCCGGCGCGTCGCGCAGGAACTCGAACGCGAACAGCCGAAGCTGGTGGTGTCGAAGATGGCGAAGAACCTGCGACCGGGCAAGGTCTTCATCGACTGGAGCCAGAACAACGCGGCGAAGACCACGGTGGCGCCGTACTCGCTGCGTGCCCAGCCCGTCCCGTCGGTGTCGACGCCGCTGACCTGGGACGAGGTCTCCGCCGGTGCGGCGGGCCGACGTCCGGCCACCAGGCCGTACCCCGCCGGTGAGGTGCTGGACCGGGTCGAGCGGCACGGCGACCTGCTCGCCCCGCTGCTCGACGGCGGCCCCGCACTTCCGGAGTAGCCCCCACCGTCCCTGCTCACACGACGGTGCCCCCGGGCCAGGTGGTGTAGGAGATCCGGGCGTTCAGGTTGGCCGGTACGCCGAGCCAGGCGTAGCAGTTCACCAGGACCACCGTGTCCGCCCCGGACCGCCCCCAGCCGGCGAGCACGCAGTGGCCGCGAGGCCGACTGCCGGGAAGTACGCCGAGATGGGCGTTGACGAAGGCGGTGCCGAACGCGGTCCCGGTGCCGCTGAAGGTCATCTGGTAGCGGCCGGTGCCAAGCAGTGTGCCACTGGCGCCGCCGTAGCCGGGCAGCGTCGAGTTGTAGCTGTCGCCGCTGATGGACCCTCCGATGATGTTGTCGCCGTACAGGGTTCCGCTGGCGAACCGTGGGCCCGCCGAGTGGCCGAGCAGGTCGACCCGGGAGCCGTAGGTGACCGCGAACCGCGCGTCGACGTCGTTACCGGCGGCGTTGGCGCATCGCACCTCCCGGCCGTCCGGCCAGTCGATCTGGCAGTTCACCGCGCTGCCGCCCAGCGCCGTGACGTGTGTCATCGGGAAGATCGGGGCACCCGACTCGCTGGCCGGGTTGGGGTTCATGCGGAAACGGTAGTGACCGGTACCGAGCCGCTCATAGCTGATCGTTCCGCCCGTCGAGTCGTACCGCAGACCGGCCGGGATGGTACGCAGACCCACCGGCGTCGCCTGGTCCGTGGTGAACCAGGCCAACCGTCCCTGATGGATCTGCCGCCGGTTGGTGAAGGTCGCCACGAATCGGCTGTCCACCGGTGCGCCGGTCGCCGCGAAGCACCGTACCTGGATCAGCAGATGGTCGCCGCCCAGCAGGCTCCGGTACCAGCTGGCCACCGTGCAGTGCACCGGGCCACCACCGTACGCCACCGCGTGCGCGACGCCGGTGCTTGTCGCCGCGTGCTCCAACTCGACCGTGTACGCCCCGGTGCCGGTCCGCCGTACGACGATGTCACCCTCGGTGGAGGACCAGCTCCAGCCGTTGTCGACCGTGTACTCGGCCGCAGCCGGCTGGTTTGCCCACACGGTCGCGACGACCGCGCCGGTGGGTAGCGGATCAGCCGTCGCGGCGGCCGGCGGGGCCAGCACCGCGCCCACCGTGAGCATCACCAGTACGGCCCGTAGTCGGGTCGATCGCCTCATCCGCCAGCCTCCCGCCCGACCGCATCCGACGTCGACATCGGACGCTTGCGCCACGAGTCTGGCAGCCTCCGGCAACGCTCGCGGCGGCCACGCGGAACGTGTTCGAGGAGAACGTCGCCTCCGCACAGACGCTCTCAGCCCGGGTGAGCCGGTGCCGACCCGTGGCGCCGCAGGCGCGCGTACCCGCCGCCGAGCATGGCGAGCGCGAGCAGGCTGACGATCACGTCGCTGAGCAGGGCCTGGGTGGGCGACGCCGGTGAGTACGGGGGCACCAGGTACGCCAGCACGGCCGCCCCGAGGAGCGCTCCCGCGGCAATGGCCAGCACATGTCCCTGACCCCACCCGGAGCGTCCCGACAGGCGAAGGAGCAGCCCCACCAGCGCGGCGACGGCAACGATCGACACGACGACGCCGATCCAGCCGGAGAGCATGGCGACGCCCAGGTAGACGAGGAAGACCAACAGGCCGGGACGGAATGGCCGGGGTGCGCCGTTGTGGGCCGGGGGCGGCCGGCGCCGCCAGCGGGGCAGGGCGGCCAGCACGACCAGGGCGAGGACCACCGCCGCCGCCCCGACGAGCTGACCGGGGCTGGCCAGGAATCCCTTACGTCCGCTGTCGTCGGCGAAGACGAGCAGGCTGCCCAACAGGTAGAGCACGGCCACGACGACCAGGCCGGGCACACCCAGCCACGGCCGCAGCCGACGGGCCGGGGAGAGGTACGACTCGACGATGGCGATCGGCGCGCAGATGGTCAACGCGACATGGTTACCGACGAAACTGATCGCCTCCTGTGCGCTGATGCCCAGCGCCGGTACGCGGGTGCGGTCCGCCACGCTCAGCTCCGCGAACTCGGTGTCGGCCAGGTAGTCCGGGTTGAACAGCGACTGGTCCACCAGGCCCGCCTGGAGCACTCCGAACCCGGCGGCCAGCAGGACGATCATCGGCCAGCCGCCGCCGGTACGCCGGGCCGCCTCCCGGATCAGCACCGCCGCGCCCCCGTACATCGGTGCCAGGACGACCACGACGCCCAGCATGTCGGTGCCGGCGAAGCCGCCCCACGAGCACTCGGCGGCCCAGGGGGCGAGGAACAGCAAGGCCACGACCGGGACGAGTCGCCGCAACATCGGCTGCCGGCCGCCGTCGAGAGCCGCCCGCTCGTCCCCGTGAGTAGTCATACCCCTGACTCTCCCGGTGACGCGGCACCCTGCACCAATGCCATCAGTCATGTGTTCGCCGGTCCGGCGCGCGCGGGGCCGGCCTCGACAGACCTGGGCGGCAGGAGTAGGACCTACGTATGCGTGCTGCCCTTTCCGTACCGTCCGCCGCCGGTCTCACCGACCGGGACCGGCCGCTGCTCAGCTATCTCGACCACCGGACCGGAGCGCGTCACGACCTGACCGCCGCCGCGCTGGGTGACCTGGCGGCGCGGGCCGCCGGGCTGCTGCGCGACGGCTGCGGACTGACCCCGGGCAGCCGGGTCGCCGTGCTGCTGCCGCCGCACTGGCGTACCGCCGCGGTGCTCCTGGGGGCCTGGGCGGTGGGGCTGGAGGTGTCGTTCCGGCCGCGCGCCACCGCCGGGCTGCCGGTGCTGGAGCCCGGCGGCGACCGGCCGTACGACGCGGTCCTGGTCACCCCGGAACGACTGGACGACTGGCTGGAGGACGTGCCGGACGGGCTGCACCGGTATCTCGTCGGCACCGGGCCGCAGCCACTGGTCGACGTGCCGGTCGGCTGGCTCGACTGGTCCGTGGAGGTGCTGCGGCACGGCATCGCCCCGACCGACCGGCCCGTGCTGCACGCGAACGACGCGGCCAGCCCGGACGGCACCAGCTACGCCGAGTGGGGTGCGATCGCCAGGGCGGTGGCCGAGCAGCTCGACCTGCGGGTCGGCGACCGGCTGCTGGTCGACGTCGCCGAGCACGACCAGCCGCTCAAGTGGCTGCTCGCCCCGCTCTCCGCCGGTGCCACCGTGCTGCTCTGCGCCAACCTGGACCCCGCCGACCGGGACGCCGTCGCCGCCGCCGAGCAGGTCACCCGCGTCCTCTGACCACGCCGAGACAGGGGACGACCCGATGCGGCAACATCCCTGTTGGTGCTGTGTCGGCCCCGAGGTGAGGCAGCAACAACAGGGATGTTGCGCGGATCTTGCCGACGGGGATGCGGTCAGTCGACGGTGGGGAGGGGTGGGCCGAGGACGTCGTCGGCGTCGACGATCGTGTACGCGTACCCCTGCTCGGCGAGGAAGCGCTGCCGGTGGGCCGCGTACTCGGTGTCGATGGTGTCCCGGGAGACCACCGTGTAGAAGTGCGCCTGCCGGCCGTCGGCCTTCGGGCGCAGCACCCGACCCAGGCGTTGCGCCTCCTCCTGCCGGGAGCCGAACGTACCGGAAACCTGGATCGCCACCGCCGCCTCGGGCAGGTCGATGGAGAAATTTCCCACCTTGGAGATGACCAGGGTGCGGATCTCCCCGGTGCGGAACGCGTCGAAGAGGCGCTCGCGCTCCTTGTTCGTGGTCGAGCCCTGCACGATCGGTGCGTCGAGATACTCGCCCAACTGGTGAAGCTGGTCGATGTATGCGCCGATGACAAGCGTCTGCTCGTCCGGATGCCGGTCGAGCAGGGCGCGTACCACCGGCAGCTTGGTGCGGGCGGTGGCGGCCATCCGGTAGCGCTCCTCCGCCTCCGCCGTCGCGTACGCCATCCGCTCGGCGTCGGTCAGGGTGACCCGGACCTCGACACACTCGGCCGGGGCAATCCAGCCCTGCGACTCGATGTCCTTCCACGGCGCGTCGTACCGCTTCGGGCCGATCAGGCTGAACACGTCGCCCTCCCGGCCGTCCTCACGGACCAGGGTGGCGGTCAGGCCCAGCCGGCGGCGGGCCTGGAGGTCCGCGGTGAAGCGGAAGATCGGCGCGGGCAGCAGGTGCACCTCGTCGTAGACGACCAGGCCCCAGTCGCGGGCACCGAACAGGTCCAGGTGGGTGAAGGCGCCGCCGTGCCGCGAGGTGAGCACCTGGTACGTGGCGATGGTGACCGGGCGGATCTCCTTGCGCTCGCCCGAGTACTCGCCGATCTCCTCCTCGGTCAGCGAGGTGCGGGCGATCAGCTCCCGCTTCCATTGCCGGCCGGCGACCGTGTTGGTGACCAGGATCAGCGTGGTGGCCTTCGCCTCGGCCATCGCCGCCGCACCCACAAGCGTCTTGCCGGCCCCGCAGGGCAGCACCACCACACCCGACCCGCCGGCCCAGAACGCCTCGACCGCCTCCCGCTGGTACGACCGCAGCGTCCACGGCCTGCCACCGTCCTTGCCGGCCTCGGCCAGCTCGATCGGGTGCGCCTCGCCGTCGACGTACCCGGCCAGGTCCTCCGCCGGCCAGCCGAGCTTGAGCAGGGCCTGCTTGAGCCGCCCCCGCTCGGAGGGGTGGACCGCGATGGTGTCGTCGTCGATGCGGTTGCCGAGCATCCCGGCCAGTTTCTTGCTCTTGGCCACCTCGACCAGCACCACCCGGTCCAGGGCGCGCAGCACGAGGCCGTGTGCCGGGTCGTTGGCGAGCTGGAGCCGCCCGTACCGGTCCATCGTCTCGGCCACGTCCACCAGCAGCGCGTGCGGCACCGGATAGCGCGAATACTTGATCAGCGCGTCCACCACGCCCTCGGCGTCGTGGCCGGCGGCGCGGGCGTTCCACAACCCGAGCGGGGTCAGCCGGTACGTGTGCACGTGCTCGGGTGAGCGCTCCAGCTCGGCGAAGGGTGCGATGGCCATCCGGCAGGCCTGTGCGTCGGGATGGTCGATCTCCAACAGGAGGGTCTTGTCCGACTGCACGATAAGCGGTCCACCACTCACGCCGAATCCTCTCGTCCGTACGGCTGACCCGGCCGCCGAGGCAGGCGGCTGACCTGCCACTGGGCGACCATCCAGTGTTGCACGCGCGGGCGGGTGGCGAGAAAGTGCTCAGCCGGCGCAACCCCGCCGGTGCTCCGGCGCGTCTAGCAGTAGGGGACGAGTTGTCGAGGTCGGTGGCCCGCCGGGTCCCAGGACGGGCCACCGTACGCCCTCGCGGTCGTCAAGCCGGTCGGTGCCGGTGCGCAGCGCGTTCGATCCACGGCCGGACGGGCCAGGAAAGCGGGGGCCGTTCCCGTCGCAGTGGAAGCCAACGGGGGCGAGCGGCGCGCCCGGACCGCACCGGCACCCCCTCCACACCGTTTGCGCACCCGGCACCGCAGGGTACGAGCCGAGTCGGATCGTCACCCGATGGTGCTGGCCGACAGCCGCCAAGGGTGACACCCTTGACGGCGAGGGCCGGACCGTACGGGGGAGGGCAGATGACCGTTGACCAGGAAGTTGTCCCCGAGCGCGACCAACTTGAGTCGTCCGAACCCGTCTCCACCGCCACGGTGGTCGCGTACGCGATCGTCGGCGTCGTGCTGTTCGGCTGGTTCCTCTTCGGCTGGCTGGTGCTCCAGCAGGGCTTCATCGACTCGGTCGGTGAGGCCGCCGGGACGGGCTTCGCCCTGCTGCTGATCGTGGCGATCGTCGGCTCGGTGCGGCGTAGCCGCCGCTGAACCTCACTTCTCCAGCACCGCCGCGGTGATCCGGTGCAGCGCGAAGGTGTGCAGCATCTCGGTGCGTTCGTCCTCGGCACGCAGGTAGCCCGCGCCGAGCGAGACGGGTCGCACCAGCCGCGAGGCGGTTGCCCCGTGCGCGTCGACGTAGCCGACCCAGACCAGCGCCTTGTCGCGTACCGCCTGCTGGAGCACGGCCAGGGCGTCGTGGTGACCGTGCGTGGGAGCCAGCCCGTCGGGCGCCGCGCCCCGCACCACCGCCGGAGCCCGTCGGGCCGCCCGCGCCACCGCGTCACCCCGCCGGATCTGCTCCACCACGCCGAGCAGACGGGGCAGCGGCAGGTGCGGGGTGGCGAGTGGGTCGAGCGTCCGGTTCGCCACCGACACCCTGGCGGGTGCGCGGCGGGCCTTCGGTCGGGTGAGCACCGTCGACCCGGTGGCGTCCTCGGCCACCGGGGCGTAGCCGGCCTCCCGCAGCACGCTGAGCAGGCGGCCACCCTGGTACGGGGTCACCAGCACGGTCGGCGCGAGCCGGCGCAGCGCCAGAGCCTCCACCCGCCGGTCGGCGAGCACCTCGGCCAGCAACGCCTCGTCGTCGCTGCGCAGGTACGCCCCGGCGGAGCCGATGCGCAGCCCACCGTGCTTGCGGGCCGCGTCGTCGACCAGGTACGTCAAGCCCTGCGGCACCGGAGTTCGGGACCGGCGACGGAACAGGTCGTGCAGGTCGTCAGCGGAGTAGCCGGCGTCCAGGGCACGTCGCACACTGCTCGTGGTGATCCGGTGCACGCTCGCTCCACCGGCCGACTCCGGCTCGGCGACCACCTCCAGTTCGGCGGCGAGCGTCGGCTCGGGCGGCCCGGGTACCACCACGGTCAGGTCGGCCTGGACCAGGAAGTGGTCCACCGGGGCGGGTAGCAGCGCGTCCAGGGCCCGGACCGCGCCACCGCCGTCCTCGGCGTCGGCCAGCAACCCGAGCGGGTCGTCCGTGGCGCCGTGCTCGCTCGCCGTCGCCTCGGCCAGCAGCAGCCGTCCGTACGAGGTGAGCGCCCCCGATCCGGTCACGCCAAGCGTGGCCGCCTCGGCAAGCACCTCCCGATGCGTGTTCTCCCGGCCCCGACTGCGTCGCGGCGCCTGCCAGTCCAGCAGCGCCAGCACCTCCTCGACGCTTGGCGCGCTGGCCGGTTCCAGGTCCGCGAGGATGCCGAGCACCGCCCGCCGGGCGGCCGGCGCTCCGGCCCGTTCCGCCTCCGCCGACAGCACCGTGATCGGCCGGTCCCGATCGTCGCGCTGCCCGACGAGCCCGACCTGCCGGGTCATGGTCAGCCAGGCCCGGGCCAACTGCTCCCAGCGTTGGGCCAACGAACCGGCCCGCCACATCTCGTAGCCGGCGGTGGGCAGCACCTGCTGGTCGGCGCCGTACCGACCGGCGGTGCCGGGCAACTCCATCTCACCGGTGAGCCCGGCCGCGTACGCCACCTCCAGCAGCAGCGCGGCGGTCGACTCGTCCGACCCGGTGGCTCGCGCCAGCCGGCGCAGGTCACGCACGCCGATGCCGCCGGAGCGCAGGACCGGCGCCGGTTCGGCGGCCAGCTGCTCCAGCAGCGCCTCGGTGTGGCGTACCACCTCCATGGTCTGCCCGGCCCCGGCGGAGTCGGCGGCCTTCGGTTCGCGGGGCGTGGCGGCCACCCGGGGTGGACTGCTGCTCAGCGGACCCAGCGGGCCGGTCTCGCGGCGCAGCAACAGCCCGATCTCCCGGGGCAGCTCGACCATGCCGGTGGTGCCGCCCTTGCCGCCGGAGACCCGCACCAGCAACCGGTGGTCGACCAGCCAGCGCACCGGGGACCCGGTCGGTGCCCCGCCGTTGGTGTCGTCCGGCGGCAGGTCGTCGTCCGCGCCGACTGCCGGCGCCTGCAACGCGCCGGGCGGCACGCTGCCGACCGGTGGGCCGGCGGCCAACCGGTCCAGGATCGCCCGGGCCGACGGCGGCGCGGACAGCAGCGTCCGCCGCAGCTTCGCCGGGTCCGCGCAGAGCGCGGCCGTGCGCGGGTCCAGCTCCGCTGCCGGCCGACCGAGCCCGGCGGGGTACGGGGAGATCTCGTCGATGCCACCGACGAGATGCAGGGCGCTGTCGGGGCCGTACAGCAGGAACCTGGCCCGCAGCCGGTCGACGGCGGCCCGGACGGTGGTGGGGGCGGGTGGGTTGGGGCCGGTGGTGGCCAGGGCGAGAACCCCGTCGACCGAGGTGGTGCCGTCGGCCGGGTCACGGGTCAACCGGGCGGCGTCCATGATCTGGAGCGTGAACTGGTCCAGCCCGTCGAGTGCCCGCGACACCGAGACGCGGGACTGTGCCCGGAGGGCGAGGGCGGCCATGTCGGCGGGGACCGGTACGACGAGGTCGGGCCGGAGCTGAAGGAGCGCGGCGAGGGACTCGTCGGGCAGCGACCGCAGGTGGTCGGCGAGTGAGGTGCTCATCGTCGTTCCACGCTAGCCCGGTGAGGGGCGGTCTCGCCCATCGGACGTCCCGGCCGGTCTGACTGGCCGGGTAGCTTTCCAGGATGTCCTCGTTGACCGTCGGGTTCGATCTCGACATGACGCTCGTCGACTCGCGCCCCGGCATCGCCGCGACCTACCGCGCGCTGACCGAGCGGACCGGTGTGCCCGTCGACGCCGACGCCGCCGTGTCCCGGCTCGGCCCGCCGCTGCGTACCGAGATCGCCCGCTGGTTCCCGCCGGAGCAGGTCGAGCAGGCGGTGGCCGTCTACCGCGAGCTGTACCCGGCGTACGCGATCACGCCGACCGTGCCGCTGCCCGGCGCCGTGGCGGCGCTCGCCGCGGTCCGCGACCGGGGTGGCCGGGTGTTGGTGGTCACCTCCAAGATCGGTCGGCTGGCCCGGCTGCACCTGGAGCACCTGGGGCTGGCCGTGGACGAGCTGGCCGGTGACCTGTTCGCCGAGGAGAAGGCGACCGCGTTGCGGGCGCACGGGGCGACCCACTACGTCGGCGACCACGTGGCGGACATGGTGGCCGCCGGTGCGGCCGGGGTGCCCGGCATCGCGGTGGCCACCGGCCCATGTACGGCGGACGAACTACGTGTCGCCGGGGCGGCGGTGGTGCTGGCGGATCTCACCGGATTCCCGGCGGCGCTCGACCGGATGATCCGGCTAGCCTTGAGGCAGTAGACGGTTCAAGCGAAGCAGAGGTTCTCAGGTGCCTACGGGTCGAGTGAAGTGGTACGACGCGGCCAAGGGATACGGGTTCGTCACCAGTGACGAGGGTGGCGACGTGTTCCTGCCGAAGGGCGCGCTACCGGCGGGTGTCACCGAACTCAAGGGCGGCCAGCGCATTGATTTCAGCGTGGTGGACAGCCGGCGGGGCACCCAGGCGATGGGGGTGAAGCTCCTGGACGCTCCGCCGTCCGTGGCGGAGCTGCGCCGACGCCCCGCCGAGGAGCTGCACGGCCTGGTCGAGGACATGATCAAGGTGCTGGAGGCGAAGGTCCAGCCGGACCTGCGCCGGGGCCGCTTCCCGGACCGTCGGACCGCGCAGAAGATCGCTCAGCTGGTCCACGCGGTCGCCCGCGAGCTGGAGGTCTGAGGCACGAGCCCGGCGTCGGCGGCCCGGCCGAGCAGCGCCTCGACGGCAGCGAACCCCGCCTCACCCAGGTCCGCGGTGAACTCGTTGACGTAGAGGCCGATGTGCCGGTCCACCACGTCGGGCTCCATCTCCTGGGCGTGCGCCAGCACGTACCCCCGGCTGGCCGCCGGATCGGCCCAGGCCCGTTGGACGGAGTCCCGGATCCAGCCCGCGGCCTGCTGCGGATCGACCACGCCCCGGCGGGCCAGGATGGCGCCGAGCGGAATCGGCAGCCCGGTGTCGGACTCCCACCACTCGCCCAGGTCGACCAGGGCGGTGAGGCCGTGTCGCGGATAGGTGAACCGGGCCTCGTGGATCACCAGTCCGGCGTCGTAGCGGCCGGCGGCCACGCCCGGCATGATCTCGTGGAACGGCACCACCTCGATGCGCTGCGGCGTCCGCCCGGCCGACCAGAGCCGGAACAGCAGGTACGCAGTGGTCCGGTCGCCCGGCACCGCCACCGTGGCGCCGGCGAGATCGTCGCGGTCCGGGCCGCCGTCACGGTCGCGGGTGAGCACCAACGGGCCGCAGCCCCGACCCAGCGCACCTCCACAGGGCAGCAGGTGGTAGTCCTCCAGCAGCCACGGCAGCGCCGCGTAACTCACCTTCACCAGGTCGAACGCGCCGCGCTCGGCGGCCGTGTTGGTGACGTCGACATCGGCGTACGTCACCTCCACCGGCGGCGCGCCAGGCACCTGCCCGTGCACCAGGGCATGGAAGACGAACGTGTCGTTGGGGCAGGGCGAGATCGCCAGCGAGAGCGCCACACCCCCACCGTAGCCCCGCCGACTCAC
Source organism: Micromonospora palythoicola (assembly GCF_036689795.1). Classification (NCBI taxonomy): domain Bacteria; kingdom Bacillati; phylum Actinomycetota; class Actinomycetes; order Micromonosporales; family Micromonosporaceae; genus Micromonospora; species Micromonospora palythoicola. The sequence goes on from NZ_JBAGKI010000007.1 coordinate 55,305, forward strand.
CCCGGCCGCCCTCGCCCGGCCGCCCTCGCTGATGCCCGGGCCCGGCCGGCTCCGGTCCCGCCTGCCGTTCGGTCGCCTCCGCCGGGGCAAGAGCCCCGGTCCGGCTCACCCGCGCGGGTCGAGCCGCAGGCGCTGCGGCCGGCTCCACTCGATCCGGTAGCCACACGCCAACAGGAACCTGATGCCACCGAACTCGGCTGTGGCGTAGATCGCGCACCAACCTGCCTGACGGGTTGCCTCGGTGAGGCGAGCCACGAGCCGACGCCCGATGCCGAGCAGGCGGAGCCGGGGCGTCACCAGCACACCGTCGAGCACCACCTCACGACGATCGCCCAGGTCTTCCCCGAGCAGCAGGTCGAGGCTGCGTTCATGGGCACGCAGTTCACCGACGACGTCGCCACCGGGCAGTTCCGCCACGAACCGCCAGCAGCCGTCCGGCACGCCATCGACGAGGCGACGGATCCGTACCGAATCGCGGAGCCGCTCCCGGAGCCGCCGCTCGTCCCGACGGTCCCGGTCGAGGTCGTAGGTAACCTCCGGAACCCGCAGCGGCCACCGGTCCGGTGGCAGTGTGTACCAGTGGGCCCACCATGCCCCGGGCCAGTCCTTCAGCGTTCGGACCTTCCGCACGTCCAGGTGCGCCGGATAGCGCCGGCCGGCCTCGTCCCAGCGACTGTCGTCGCAGATCACGTCGGCGGGCAGGGCCCGTTCGTCGGGACCGGCGATCCGCAGCGTTCCGCCCGCCGCCCGTACCAGCCGTTGCACCGTCCCGAACTGGGGATCCGCAGACCGGCGAGACTCGATCCGCGCCACGGTCGACTGCGGCACACCGGACCGCTCCGCCAGTTCCCGCTGACTCAGGTCGGCCTGCCGACGCAGCGCCCGCAGCAGCGACCCCAGATCGAGCACCGCATCCTCTTCGTTCCCCATCCGCCGATGCTCCCAGCGCCCTCGAAGATCACTCAACCCCGAGCTTCAGGCTGTGGATAAACCTGTGGACAAAGAGTCCGGCGAAGGCTGCCGACGCAAACGTCGGTCGGACCCTCCGGGCAGCGGCACATGGTGTTGGCGCGCTGTCGAGCTGAACCGTCCGTGCTATCGCGTCGGACAACGGACCGCAGGTTACGCCCGCCGAGAGCGACGGCACCTCTTGCCTGCGGACGTGCCCTCACCGGGCGGACGGTGGCCGGCAGAGACATACGGCAGACGGCAGCCGGTCTTCGCCGACGGCTGTTTCGCGCACCCGGCGGCGATCCGCTTACGCCCTCAGCTCGACAGGACCCGCCCACCACATCCGCACCTGCGAACGGCGGACCAGGCTAGGCAGCGGGGCGGACTGATGGCGGGCGGATTGACGGGCGGGGCGTCAGCGTAGGGCGGGGGCGGCGGCGGTGAGGGCGGTGAGGGCGTCGCGCATCCGCCACGCGTCGCGGTCGCGGGGGCCGATCGGGTTCGAGATGGTACGCAGCTCGGCGAAGGGCACGCCGGCCTGGCTGGCGGCGACCGCCACGCCGTACCCCTCCATGGCCTCGGCCACCGCCTCCGGGTGGCGCCGGACCAGCTCGTCGGCGCTGGCGGCGGTGCCGGTGACGGTGCTGACGGTCAGCACCGGTCCGACGGTCGCGGCCGGCAGCACCCTGCGCAGGGTGGCCAGCAACTCCGGATCGGCGTCGAGGGCCGGACCGCCGCCGAGCAGTTCGGCCGGCATGCCGAGTTCGTCGATCGGCACGAAGCCGTCGGGTGACTCCGCGCCCAGATCGGCGGCGACGGCCCGGCTGCCGAGCACGGTGCCACCGACCGCGACCCGGCCGGCGAAGCCGCCGGCCACCCCCGCACTGACCACTGCCCGGTACGGGCGGCCGGCCATCTCGGCGAGCGCCAGCAGCCGGGCGGTCGCCGCACCGGCGACCGCCGGGCCCACCCCGACCGGCAGCACCGCCACGGTCGGGTCGGCCAGGCCGGCCTGGATCGCCTCCGCCTCGGCGGGAACGGCGGTCACCACGAGCAGACCGCTCACGCGAGCGAACCCGGTGAGCTGCGGCGCGTCTCGTCGTCGCCACCACCGGAACCGGTGACGGTCGAGGAGGGCCGGTAGATGTGGAAGCCGGGGGGTGCCAGCCCCGGCTCCTCCGGACCACGCCCGCCCTGGAAGGGGGCCGGAGACGTGGGGGTGGATTCAGAGCCGCTGTCCGTCTCGGCGCTCTCCGTCGCAGCGGTGTCTGTCTCGGCCGGCTTCTCGGCGGCCAGCTCGTCGTCGGTGAGTGGCCGTCCGTGCAGCTTTTCGGCCCGCAACCGCCGGGCCATCACCAGGCCCCGGGCGGCGGCGAGGGCTCCGACACCGGCGGCGACGGCGATGCCGATCCGGCCGTCGAAGGGTACGAGTCCGAGACCGCCACCGGCGACGAAGGCGAGCATCAGCACCGTCTCGGAATGGGCGAAGGAACTGGCCCGCAGCCGCTCCGGGATGCGTTCCTGGATCGAGGCGTCCACGGCCAGCTTGGCGATGCCGCTCATCATGGCCGTGACCACACAGAGCAGGGCGACCATCGGCAGCGAGAAGCTCAGCACGGTGAGCACGGCCACCCCGGCGACGATCACCATGCCGCTGGACTGGAGGGCGGCCGGACGGTGGATGCGCAGCCGGGTACCGATCGCGGTGGCCAGGAAGGTGCCGACGGCCAGCGCGCCGCCGACCAGGCCGAGTGATCCCTCGTCCCCCAGGTCACGCCCGAACACCACGGTGGTCAGGTCGCCCGCCTTGATGGTGAAGGCCAGGAACAGCAGCAGGAAACCGTAGACCGCGCGCAGCGTGGCCGCACCGACCAGGGTCGAGATCACCAACCGTCCGGCGGGTCTGCCCCGGCCCAGTGGTCGCTCGTCCGTGCCCCGCCGCAGCGCCCGCAGCGGTCGCGGTACCCGTTCCGGTGGTTCGGAGTCGGCCTTCGGTGGCAGCCGGAGGGAGATCACCATGCCGACCAGGAAGATCACCGAGGCGACCCGTAGCGGCCACTGCGGGCCGAACCAGAAGGCGGCGAGGCCGATCGGGGCGACCAGCGCTCCCGCGACCGTGCCGTAGACGCTGGCCCGGGCACCCACCTGGGACAGACCGAGCCCTTCCGGCAACAACCGGGGTACGGCCGCGGAACGGGCCACTCCGTACGCCCGGGAGAGCGCCAGCACGCCGAAGGCCGCCGGATAGAGCCCGAAGCCGTGGATGTAGTCGGAGATCAGCCAGGCCAGGAACGCCCGACCCAGCATGGTGGTGGCCAGGGCGTACCGCCGGCCGTGCCGGAAGTGGTCGAGCAGCGGACCGACCACGGGAGCGAGCATCGCGAAGGGCACCATGGTCACCAGCAGGTAGAGCGCGACCTTGCTCCGCGCCTCGCCGAGCGGCACGTTGAAGAAGATCGTCCCGGCCAGCCCGATGGCGATCAGCGTGTCACCGGCGCAGGAGATCGCGTGCAGGTCGAACAGGCGGACCATGCCGGTCTCCCCACCGGCACCCCGGGCCCGGGCCCGGGCGGCACTGCGGGTCACCCAGCGACCGCTGGTCAGTGAGCCCCGCAGCATCAGCCGGGTGGCGCGGATGCCGGTGCCGACGGTCCGCCCGAGGAGGGACCGCTCAGAGCGGGAGAACAGCGGCATGGCACCCATCCTGACCCATCGGCGCGGGCGATGCTGCGCCACCGGCGGAGAACACCTCTGGGGAGTGCCTCACAGTCGACCCACCCGATGGGGAACAATGGTCGGGTGACCAGGCCCGCCTCCGCCCGCGCCGCTCGTCTCGACCAGGTCTGCGCCGCCGCCGTCGAGGTGGCGCGCGCCGGCATCACCGAGGTGGGCCCCGACGACGTCGGCGATCACCTCCAGGTCGTCGCCGAAGGTGATCGACTCGTCACGCACTACTTCGAGTGTCGGCTGGCCGGTTACCGCGGTTGGCGGTGGGCGGTCACCGTGACGCGGGTTCCGCGCAGTCGTACGGTGACGCTCTGTGAGACGGTGCTGCTGCCCGGGCCGGACGCGCTGCTCGCCCCCGGCTGGCTGCCCTGGCAGGAGCGACTCAAGCCCGGCGACCTGGGCCCCGGCGATCTGCTGCCGACCCCGTCCGACGACGAGCGACTTCAACCCGGCTACCTGCTCTCCGACGACCCGGCGGTCGAGGAGACCGCCTGGGAGCTGGGGCTCGGCCGTCCCCGGGTGATGTCGCGGGAGGGCCGGATCGAGACGGCCCAGCGCTGGTACGACGGTGATCACGGTCCCTCGGCGCCGATCTCCGCCTCCGCGCCGCCCGCTGCCCGCTGCGGCACCTGCGGCTTCTACCTGCCACTCGCGGGCAAGCTGCGGCAGTGCTTCGGCGTCTGCGGCAACTTCTACGCGCCGGACGACGGCCGGGTGGTCAGCGCCGACCACGGCTGTGGTGCCCACTCGGAGACGCTTGTCGAGGCGGACACGGCGGTCGACGAGATGCCCACCGTCTACGACGACAGTGCGGTGGAGCCGATGGCGGTCAGCCGGGCCGCCGGGTCCGTCGAGAGCGGCGAACCGGCGGAGCCGTACGGGCACTCCTGACCGTGTCCGGCCGCCGACGGCTCAACCGGCGGCGCGACGGCGGCGGCGGTTGGCGTCGTGCCGCATCATCACCGCGAGACCGGGAAAGCCCCACAGGAACCCGGCCAGGCAGATCCAGAGCCAGTTCTCGTGGCCACTGGCGACCAGCCGGTCGCGGAAGATCAGCAGCACCAGTCCGGCGACGGCCCAGGCTGCCATCCCGGCGAGGGCGAACGGCACCATCGGCGGGTCGAGCGGCTCGGGGCGGGGTGGCGGGGTGGGCACCCGGTCAGCGTACGTGACCCTGCTTTCCGTCAGCCCGGCCATCTGCGACGATGCGCGCGACAACCCGATGATCCGCTGTGAGGTTCCTGATGGCAGTAGCGCCGCCCGACAACGGCACCCCACCCGATTCCCGCCAGCCGCGCAACGGCTTCGACCGGTACTTCGAGATCTCGGCCCGTGGTTCCACGCTCAGCCGGGAGGTGCGCGGCGGCCTGGCCACCTTCTTCACGATGGCGTACATCGTGGTGCTCAACCCGCTCATCCTGGGCAGTGCCGTCGACGGTGACGGCAACACCCTGCCGATCCCCGCGATCGCGGCGGCCACCGCCCTGATCGCGGGTCTGATGACCATCCTGATGGGCGTGGTCGGCCGCTTCCCGCTGGCGGTCGCCGCCGGCCTCGGCGTCAACGCCCTGGTGGCGTACGAGATCGCGCCCGAGATGACCTGGGCGGACGCGATGGGCCTGGTGGTGATCGAAGGTGTGATCATCGCGGTGCTGGTGCTGACCGGGCTGCGTACCGCCGTGTTCCGTTCGGTGCCGACCCAGATGAAGACCGCGATCGGCGTCGGCATCGGCCTGTTCCTCACCATCATCGGCCTGGTGGACGCCGGCTTCGTCCGGCGAATCCCGGACGAGGCGAACACCACCGTGCCGGTCGGTCTCGGCATCGGCGGCAAACTCGTCAGCTGGCCGATGCTGGTCTTCGTGGTGGGCCTGCTGGTGACCCTGGTGCTCGTGGTACGCCGGGTCAAGGGCGCCATCCTGGTCGGCATCCTCGCCTCAACGGCGCTGGCCATGCTGGTGGAGGCGGTTGGTGACATCGGTCCGTCCTTCGTCGACGGGGTGCCGAACCCGAAGGGCTGGTCGCTGAACGTTCCGACGCTGCCGAGCAACCCGTTCGACGTGCCGGACCTGTCGCTGCTCGGGCAGTTCAACGTGTTGGACTCCTGGGGGCGGGCCGGCTGGCTGGTCGTGCTGATGTTCATCTTCACGCTGCTCATCACCGACTTCTTCGACACGATGGGCACGATGGTGGCCGTCGGTCAGGAAGGCGGCATGCTCGACGAGCAGGGCACTCCGCCGCGTACCCGGGAGATCCTGCTCGTCGACTCGATCGCGGCGGCCAGCGGTGGTGCGGCGAGCGTCTCCAGCAACACGTCGTACATCGAGAGTGCCGCAGGTGTCGCGGAGGGCGCCCGGACCGGGGTGGCGAACCTGGTCACCGGCGTGCTCTTCCTGCTGGCCATGTTCCTGGCGCCGCTGGTGGTGGTCGTCCCGTTCGAGGCGGCGTCCGTCGCGCTGGTGGTGGTCGGCTTCCTGATGATGACGGCGGTCCGGACGATCGACTGGTCCGACTACGAGATCGCCATCCCGGCCTTCCTCACCATCGTGCTGATGCCGTTCACCTACTCGATCTCGAACGGGATCGGCGCGGGCCTGATCGTGTACGTGGTGATCAAACTGGCCAAGGGGAAGTCCCGGGAGATCCATCCGCTGCTGTACGCGGTGGCGGCGCTGTTCGTGGTGTACTTCCTGCGCGGTCCGATCGAGACGCTGCTCTTCTGACAGCCGCCGGGCCGGGCGCGTGTGATCCGCGTGACGTGATCGCCGTGCCCGGCCTGGAGCAGGAGAAACGTCGGGGTGAGCATGGTCATATCCGCTGCGGCTCGGTCAGCTAATTAGTTAGGCTAACTATCGTGACGGAGCGGACGGTGACGGCTCAGAGCATGCCACCGGCGCAGCTGGCCCTCCAGTTGCGTGATGCGATCACCCGGTTGAACCGGCGGGTCCGCCAGGCCCGGCCGGTTGGTGACCTCACGGTCACCCAACTGTCCGCGCTCACCAGCCTTCGGCTGGCGGGCGCGCTCACGCCGCGGGAACTCGCCGACGTCGAACGGGTGCAGCCACCGACGATGACGAAGATCGTCGCGAAGCTGGAGGAGCGCGGCCTCGTGCAGCGCACCCCGCACCCGACCGACGGCCGGCAGGTCATCCTCGCGACGACCGAGGGGGGCCGGGCCGTGCTCGACCAGTTCGAGCGGGTCCGGGACGAGTGGCTGGCCCGCCGGCTGGCCGAGCTGAGTGACACCGATCGGGAGACCCTGCACCGGGCCGCGGAGATCCTGCAACGAATCTCCCGCGCCTGACGCCGCGCACACCGGGTGTGCGCCCCGCGCCGTGCCGTCCGTCGTTGACGACGCGTACGACCGCGAGGAGGCGCACCAAGAGTGCAGGCACGACTGAGCACGATGTTCCAGTCCCTACAGGTCCGCAACTACCGGCTCTTCGCATTCGGGCAACTGGTCAAGCTGATCGGTGTCTGGATGATGTTCATCGCCCAGGACTGGCTGGTCCTCGAGCTTTCCGGCGACTCGGCCACCGCCCTCGGCGTGGTCGTCGCGCTGCAGTTCACGCCCGTGCTGCTGCTCACCCTGCTCTCCGGGCGGCTCGCCGACCGGTACGACAAACGGCTGCTGCTCTTCGTCGCCAACGCGTTCTGGACCGTGCTCTCGCTGGCCATGAGCGTGCTGGTGCTGACCGACCTGGTCCAGCTCTGGCACGTCTTCGTCTTCGCCGCCCTGCTCGGCGTCGCCAACGCGATGGAGACCCCGGTACGCCAGGCGTTCGTCTCCGAACTGGTCGGTACGGCGCTGCTGCCCAACGCGCTCTCCCTCAACGCGGCCGTGTTCAACTCGGCCCGGATCGTCGGACCGGCCGTGGCCGGCCTGGCCATCGCCGTCTTCGACGTCGGGCCGGTCTTCCTCGTCACCGCGCTCAGCTCGATCGCGCCGCTGGTCACGGTGATCCGGATGCGGTCGACCGAACTGCACCGGGAGCCGCTGCCGGCGCGTGGCGAGCGGGCCGCGGCGACCGTGCTCGACGGGCTGCGCTACGTCGCCCGCCGTCCCGACCTGCTGCTCCCGATGGTGGTGATGTCGGTGATCGGGATGTCGCTGTTCAACTTCCAGCTGACGCTGGCGGCGCTGGCCAAGACGGTCTTCAACACCGGGGCGGCCTCGTTCGGCCTGTTCAGCACCACGCTCGCGGCCGGTGCGCTGGTCGGTGCGCTGGCCGGAACCGGGCGGCGGAGCCGCCCGTCGGTGTGGCTGGTGCTGGGCGCCGCGATCGGTTGCGCCACCTTCGGCACGCTCGTCGGGTTGGCCCCGGCGTACTGGATGGTGGTCGCCCTGTTGCCGCCGACCGGCTTCTTCATGGTCTATTTCGCCCAGGCGGCGAACCAGCGGGTGCAACTCGGCACCGACGCCGCCTTCCGTGGGCGGGTGATGGCACTGTGGGTGCTGGTGTTCCTCGGCACCAACCCGGTCGGCGCCCCGATCATCGGCTGGGTCGCGGAGACCTTCGGCGCCGGTGCCAGCATCTGGGCCGGTGGCCTGCTCTCGCTGACCACCGCGCTGCTGGCGTTGGCCTGGCAGCTGCGCCGGGCGGGTGCCCGACTGCGGTTCCGCGTCCTGCCACTGCCCCGCTTCTACGTCACCGAGATCTGACGTGTTCCAATGGCCGGCCGCGCCCGCTGCCTGGTCGGTCCGACACTCAGGTGACACCGGCGGTTGGACAGCGCATCGCGACACGCGTGGAATGCGGAAAATCGGTTACCTGACGCTATGCAGCGGCATAGCTTCGATGGGTGGAGATCCTACGCTTACTGTTGCTGGCCGTGGCGCTGGCCGCCGTGGTCTTCGTCCCGGTGCTGATCGCGCTCGTCATCTGCGCCGACGAGGTCGTCGACCGGTTGACCTGCCGGTACGGCGAGTGGCGGCAGCGGCGCCGCGAACGACGTCTGATCGCCCGGCTGAACGAGGCCGCCGACGCCGTCGCGATCGCCGACCGGATCGACCTGGGCGCGCTCGACCGGCTGGACCGGCGACCGCTGGAACAGATCGCCGCCGACCTGCGGTGCCTGCGCCGGGACCGGACCGGCGGCAGCAGACCGGCGGTGTGGCACAGTGACGTGCTCGACGCGTACGACGATCGGCTCCGGCTGGCCTGCCGGGCGTTGGGCATCGCCGAGCATCTCGCCGAGTTGACCGGCCTGGACCGGCAGATCGAGCGGGTACGGGTCGAGGCCGAGTTGGACGCCGCCGGCCTACTGCTGCCGGCCACCCGCCCCGAGCAACCCGAGCGGAACCACTGACTGCCATCCTGTGACAGGTGCGGCTCTTCATCGCGATCTACCCACCGGTCGAGGCCATCGCGCACCTGAGCACCCGGTTGGCCGGGTTGCGCCTGGCGGCGGCCTCGGCCGCCGGCACGAACGTCCGGCTGGTCGACCCGGCCACGGCCCATCTCACCCTCGCCTTCCTCGGCGAGGTCGATCCCGTACGGCTGGCCGAGCTGCGGCGGCTACTCCCACGCGCCGTGCAGGCTGCCCACGGTGGTGCTGCGGCGGAGGTGCCCGCCGGGTGCAACGGCCCGCCGGTGCTGCGGCTGGGCGGCGGTGGTCGATTCGGCTGGGGCCGCAGCACCGTGCTCTGGGTCGACGTGCACGGCGACGTCAACCGTCTGGGAGCGTTGGCCGGTGCCGTCCGGACCGCGCTGACCGCCGCCGGGTTACCCGGCGACGAGAGGCCGTTCCGGCCGCACCTGACCATCGCCCGTCCGGGTGACCGGCTGCCACCCGCCGACATCGAGGCGGACCTGGCAACCCTCCACGACTACCTCGGCCCGCCCTGGCCGGCCGAGGAACTGGTGCTGGTGCAGAGCCGGCCCGGACCCCCGTCGCGCTACCACCGTCTCGCCGCCTGGCCCCTCTGAATCCGGCACCGCCCCGCTGACTCTCGCCGATCTTGCACTTCTGGTCGCTGAAACGTCCGTTATCAGACTGATGTCCCGACAGAAAGTGCAAGATCGGCGTGGCGACGGAGGTACGGCGAGGCGCGGCGTGCGGCGCGGGTGGGTCAGGAGGACTCGCGGGCTGCCGGGCCGCTGCCGAAGAGGACGTCGTCCCAGCTGGGCAGCCGCTTGCGCGGCTTGCCGCCGGTCTCGCCGGTCTCGGTGGCACCAGCGGCCGGCGCGTTGGTCCGGCGTGGACGCAGCACCGCCAACGAGGGCACGGCCGGAACCTCCTTGGGCGCGTCCGCGTCGTCGTCGAAAGCCGAGCCCTGACCGCCGCCGAGCAGCGCCGCGGCGCCCCCGCCAACCGCCCGCTGGCGTTGCGTGTCCGGACCGCCGGCGAGCGCGGCCGGCGTGCGCGGTTCGAGCCCACGGCCCGTGGTCGAACCGAGTGGCCGGTCGAGGGAGGCGAGCAGCGCGTCGCGGCCGGCGCGGATCGGGTCACGACCTGCGCGACCCGACTCGGCGGGCGAGGGCAGCCCGTGTCCACCGCGACTCGGCTCGCCGCGCGACGGGCCGGGCAGGGCGTGGCCGCCCCGCTCCGGTGCCGGCTCCTGGCCCAGGATCGGCGTCGGGCGCTCGGCGCACAGGTACTGCGCCATGTCGTCGTGCGGGGCGACCGACTGCCGGGTCTTGTCCAGATCCCAGACCGCCTGGGCGGTGGCCTTGCCGGACGGCCAGGTCGCCACGATCCGCCAGGTGCCGTCGTCGCGACGCCAGGCGTCCCAGGAGATTTTCTCGGTGTCGATCCCGTGCTGGGCGAGCCGCCCGTTGACCACCTCGGCCAGCGGCGTCGGCTTCTCGGCACCCTTGAGCCGGGTGCGCCGGGCGTGCTGGGCGAGCATCGCGCGCTCCTGGAGCACCGGCCCGGCGTAGCGGAGCACCCGATCGACCGGGACTCCGGCGATCCGGGCGACGTCCTCGGCGGACTCACCGGAGCGGATCCGGGCCTGGATGTCCCGAGGAGAAAGCGAGGGCACCGGGTCGGCGGCGGCCGGTGCCACCGCGAGCGTGGGCGTGCCCGGCTCGGCGTGCAGCGCTCCGGCGATACGCTCGTCCAACGGCAGGGCGAGCAGTCGCCCGACCTCGTCGGCGAGCACCAGGGCCTGGCCGTCCTCGGAGAGGGCGACGAAGCGTACTGGGCGCATCGCGTTGCCTCCGTCCCGCTTCGCTGGCCGTACGCCACGAGCCGGCCACCCGGGGCGTTGCGCTCCACGGTACGCCCATCCGTCCCCGGGCGGGAGACGCCACGCCCGGACAAGCGGCGGATCCGCCTGCTCCGCCGCTGTGTGACGGGTCAGCTGTCGACGGCGGACAGTGCTGTGGCGCCCGGTCCGAAGTGGTGCCGGAATCAGTCGGGTGCCGGAGGCCGGCCGAGGCATCCTACGGCGCGGACCCGACACCCCGATCGGGTGCCGGGCCCGTGGGAGGCCGGGTCGGCGGTCCTACAGCCGCTCGACGACGTAGTCGATGGACGCGGTGAGCGCCTCGACGTCGGCTGGCTCGACGGCCGGGAAGAGTGCCACCCGCAGCTGGTTGCGGCCCAGCTTGCGGTACGGCTCGGTGTCGACGATGCCGTTGGCGCGCAGCGCCTTGGCGATCGCACCGGCATCCACCCCGTCGGCGAAGTCGATGGTGGCGACCACGTTGGAGCGCAGTGCCGGGTCGGTGACGAACGGCGTGGCGACGGACGAGCGCTCGGCCCAGCCGTACACGATGGCGGCGCTCTCGGCGGTGCGCTTGGCCGCCCAGGCCAGACCACCCTGGGAGTTCATCCAGTCGGTCTGCTCCGCGGCCAGGAAGATGGTCGCCAGCGCCGGAGTGTTGTAGGTCTGCTCTAGTCGCGAGTTGTCGATCGCGGTGACCAGGTCGAGGAACGCCGGAATGTACCGCCCCGAGGCCTTGACCTCGGCGGCCCGCTCGAGCGCGGCCGGTGACATCAGGGCCAGCCAGAGCCCGCCGTCGGAGCCGAAGCACTTCTGCGGGGCGAAGTAGTACACGTCGGTCTCGCCCACGTTGACCTCCAGCCCGCCGGCACCGGAGGTGGCGTCGACCAGCAGCAGCGCGCCAGGGTCCGCGCCGGCCACCCGGCCGATCGGCACCGCCACGCCGGTCGAGGTCTCGTTGTGCGGGGTGGCGTAGACGTCCACGCCCGCCTCGGCGACCAGGGCCGGGGCGCTGCCCGCGTCCGACTTGCGGACCGTGGGCTCACCGAGGAACGGCGCGTCCTTGACGGCCTTGGCGAACTTCGCGCCGAACTCGCCGAAGCTGGCGAACTGCGCGCGGTCGCGGATCAGGCCGAACGCGGCGACCTCCCAGAAGGCGGTGGTGCCACCGTTGCCGATGATCACCTCGTAGCCCTCGGGGAGGGAGAAGAACTGGGCGATGCCGGAGCGCAACCGGGCCACCTGGTCGCGGACGGTCTTCTGCCGGTGCGAGGTGCCCAGGTAGCTGGTGGTCACCTCGGCGAGCGCGGAGACCGCCGCCGGACGGACCTTGGACGGCCCGCAGCCGAATCGGCCGTCGGCGGGCTTGATCTCGTCGGGAATCCGGATGGTCGGTGCGTCAGCCACGGTGTTCAAGATCCTTCCGCATGGGTCGGGGCCCGGGTGAGCAGAATGGGCGTGGACCGACGGCGGACGCGTGCGCGGTCGCACGGCGTTGCCGGGTCGGAGCCCGTCCGGCAGCGCTGCCGGACTTCATCCTCGCACCCGTCGCCGCCGGTCCGGGCGCTGGTCCCATGCCGAACCGTGAGGCGTCCGCCACAGCCCGCCGTCCGGCCTGCCTGCTGACCCGGCCTGCGAGGCGCAGCCCGCCGGCGGGTCGTGGCGCAGGCGACACCGGCGCTTCGCCGAGCCGGGGCATCGCGAGCCGGGGCATCGTCGAGCCGGCGCATCGCGAAGGGCCCCCGCCGGGCGGCGGGGGCCCTTCGCGGGCGACCTAGACGTCGTGCGGGACGGCGTCCCAGCCGTCGACCTCGTGCGGCTTGCGGGTGCCGGGACCGACGTAGCGGGCCGAAGGACGGACCAGCCGCTGGAGCTTCTTCTGCTCCAGGATGTGCGCACTCCAACCGCCCATCCGGGCGCAGGTGAACATGGAGGTGAACATGTGCGCCGGTACCTCGGCGAAGTCGAGCACCACGGCGGACCAGAACTCGACGTTCGTGGCGAGCACCCGGTCCGGCCGGCGGGCCTGCAACTCGGCGAGGGCCGCCTTCTCCAGGGCCTCGGCGACCTCGAAACGCGGGGCACCCAGCTCCCGGGCGGTGCGACGGAGCACCCGGGCGCGCGGATCCTCGGCCCGGTAGACCCGGTGGCCGAAGCCCATCAGCCGCTCACCCCGGTCGAGCACCCCCTTGACGTAGCCCTCCGCGTCGCCGCTGCGCTCGACCGCCTCAAGCATGGTCAGCACCCGCGACGGCGCACCGCCGTGCAACGGGCCGGAGAGTGCGCCGATGCCCGAGGAGATGCAGGCGGCGGCGTCGGCCCCGGTGGAGGCGACGATCCGGGCGGTGAAGGTGGAGGCGTTCAGGCCGTGCTCGGCGGCCGAGATGAAGTAGGCGTCGACGGCCTTGACGTGCCGAGGGTCGGGCTCCCCGCGCCACCGCTTCATGAAGCGCTCGACGACCGTCTCCGCCTTGTCGATCTCCTTCTGCGGGACCGCCGGCAGGCCGAGGCCGCGAGCCGACTGGGCGACGAAGGAGAGTGCGGTGACCGAAACCCGGGCAAGGTCCTCGCGGGCCTGCTCGTCGGAGATGTCCAGCAACTGCTGCAAACCCCAGTAGGGAGCGAGCATGGCGACGGCGGACTGCACGTCGACCCGGATGTCGCCGGAGTGCACCGGCACCGGGAACGGCTCGGCCGGCGGCAGGCCCGGGCCGAAGCGACCGTCGACAAGCAGCGCCCAGACGTTGCCGAAGGAGACCTGGCCGATCAGGTCCTCGATGTCGACCCCGCGATAGCGCAGCGCACCGCCCTCGCGGTCGGGCTCGGCGATCTCGGTTTCGAAGGCCACGACGCCCTCAAGTCCGGGTTTGAAATCGGCCATCTCACTACTCCTGGTGTGTGGTCGGTGCGCCCGCCCGGGCTCGGTGCCCCGGCCCCGGCCGGGTGAGCGCCTTAGGCGACCCTCAGGGATGTGTTCGTGACATCTTGCCTGCTGGGGGCCGGGTGCGCGAGACGCTGTCAATGTGCTGCTGGCGACATCCCGCTTGCCGGGCCCCATCCGGCATCGACGAGACTGGGCCGGACGGGCTGGTCGCCGGGTGCGTACCGGCTCCACGGGGGAGGAGCGGGAGCGTGATGGGGGACACACCGGTGCCGGCCGGGATGCGGCACGAATACGCCGCCGAGTCCGGTCTGACGGAGAGCGGACTGGCCGCCGACTGGCACGCCCAGTTCGACAGGTGGTTCGCCGACGCGGTCGCCGCCGAACTGCCGGAGCCGAACGCCATGGTGTTCGGCACCGCCGACGCCGCCGGGCGGCCGAGCGCACGGACGGTGCTGCTCAAGGGGTACGACCCGGAGGGTTTCGTCCTGTTCACCAACTACGGTTCCCGCAAGGGCGCCGAGGTGGCCGCCAACCCGTACGCCAGCCTGCTGTTCCCCTGGTTCCCGATGCAACGGCAGGTGATCGTCGCCGGCCCGGTGGAACGACTCGACCGGGCCGAGACGGAGACGTACTTCGCCAGCCGGCCGCGTGGCTCGCAGCTCGGCGCCTGGGCCAGCGCCCAGTCGTCGGTGCTGCCGGACCGGGCCACCCTCGATGAGGCGTACCGGGCCGCGGCGGAGCGCTTCGCAGACGTGGACCCGATCCCCGCGCCGCCGCACTGGGGTGGGCTGCGGGTGCGCCCGGACTCGGTGGAGTTCTGGCAGGGCCGGGCCAGCCGGCTGCACGACCGGCTGCGGTTCCGGCGTACCGAGGCGGGCTGGGTCGTGGAGCGGCTGGCACCGTGACGGTCAGCAGCACCGACCGGCCGCGCGAGCAGCGCCGCTGGGCGATCGACCTACGCCCGCTGCGGGTGCCGGCGTACCGGCGGCTCTGGCTCGGCAACGCCATCGCGATGTTCGGTTTCCAGTTCACCGCCGTCGCGGTGCCGGTGGAGATGTACGCACTGACCCAGGATTCCCTCTGGGTCGGTCTGCTCGGCGTCGCCGCCTTCGTACCGCTGCTGGTCTTCGGGCTCTGGGGCGGTGCGGTCGCCGACGCCATCGACCGGCGGCGGGTGCTGCTGGGCGGCTCCGTCCTGCTCTGGGTGGCGGTGCTGGGGCTGCTGGCCCAGGCGCTGCTCGACATCGGCAACCCGATCCTGCTGCTGGCCCTGGTGGCGCTGAGTTCGGTGGCGTTCGCCATTTCCGGGCCGGCCCGGGGTGCGCTGGTGGCCCGGCTGGTGCCGACCGACCTGGTGCCGGCGGCCACCACGTTGAACTTCACCACCGCCATGGCCACCGCGGTCCTCGGGCCGCTGGCCGCCGGCCTGATCCTGGCGATCTGGGACCTCGGGGTGGCACTGCCGGTCGCGTACGCGGTGGACGCGACGCTGCTCACCGCGCTGGTCTGGGCGGCGGTGCGGCTGCCGGCCATGCCGCCGGAGCCCGACCCCGACGGCGGGCCCCGGCAGGCGGGGTTGCGCAGCATCGTCGACGGGGTCCGGTACCTGGCCGGCAGCCCGGTGCTGCTGCTCTCCTTCGCCATCGACCTGATCGCGATGGTGTTCGCCTTCCCTCGGGCCCTCTTTCCCGAGGTGGCGACCGAGCGGTTCGGTGGCGGCGCGGCGGTGGGCTGGCTCTACAGCTCCATCGCGATCGGCTCGCTGCTCGCCGGTCTGGTGTCGGGTTGGATCGGCCAGGTCCGCCGGCAGGGGCTGGTGCTGGTGCTGGCCGTGGTGGGCTGGGGCGTCGCGGTGGCGTTGGCCGGGCTCGCCGGCCAACTCTGGCTGGTGGTCGTGCTGCTGATCCTGGCCGGCGCCGCCGACCTGGTCAGCTCGGTGGTACGGCAGTCGCTGCTGCTGGTCTACGCGCCGGACCGGATGCGCGGCCGACTCCAGGGCGTCAACACCGTGGTGGTGGCCGGCGGCCCGCGCCTGGGTGACCTACGAGCCGGTGCGATGGCGGCCGGGTTCGGCGGTGGGGTGGCCTGGGTCGGCGGCGGGGTCGCGGCGGCGGTGCTCGCGGTGCTGCTCGCCGTGGCGTTCCCGGCGCTGACCCGCTACCGGCCACCGACCGGGGACGGCGGGCACGAGCCCGACGCCGGCCGCCGACCGCGGCGAGCGGACAACGGCGTCGGCGGCTAGGGTCTGGCGACATGGACAGCCGCGATCCGCTTCCCCTCTCGGGAGCCCAGTGGAGCATCTCGGCCGCCGGTCACGAGGCGGTCATCGTCGAGGTGGGCGGCGGGCTCCGCGCCTACCGCCAGGACGGGGTCGAGCACCTCGACGGGTACGCCACCGACGAGGTGTGCCCGGGCTCGGCGGGGCAGGTGCTGGCACCCTGGCCGAACCGGATCCGCGACGGCGTCTACACCTTCGGCGGGCAGTCTCGGCAGCTGAACCTGACCGAGCCGGAGCGGCACAACGCCATCCACGGCCTGGTGAACTGGGCGTCGTGGCACCTGATCGAGCAGAAACCCGACGAGGTCACGGTCGGCTACGACCTGCTGCCGCAGCCCGGGTACCCGTGGCCGCTGCGGCTGCGTACCAGGTGGAGCGTGGGCGCCGACGGGCTGCGCGCCGAGCACGAGGTCACGAACGTCGGCACCGAGGCGGTGCCCTTCGGCTTCTCCGTGCACCCGTACCTGCGACTGCCGGGGGTGTCCGTGGAGGACATCGCCCTGCGCGTACCCGGCCGTACCCGGCTGTTGTTGGACGGTCGGCTGCTGCCGGTCGGTGCGGCCGTGGTGGCCGGCACCGAGTACGACTACACCGAGCCGCGGCGCATCGGTGACGCCGTCCTGGACCTCGCCTTCGGGCAGGTGAACCGGGACGACGACGGTGGCTCCTCGGTGACGCTGACCGGGCCGGACCCCGAGGCCGGGCTGCGGATCTGGGCCGACGAGCAGTTCGGCTGGTGGCAGGTCTTCACCGGTGACACCCTCACCGGCGAGCGGTTTCGCCGGTCGGTGGCGGTGGAGCCGATGACCTGCCCGCCGGACGCGTTCCGGTCGGGTCGGGATCTCATCACCCTGGCGCCGGGCGACACCTGGCGCGGGAGCTGGGGCATCCGGCCCGGTGTCTGACGTCCGGTCGTCGACCGGGCGGGCAAGTGAGGAGTACGGCGTGGAGTTCGCGGAGGTGGTCCGGCGACGCCGGATGGTGCGCAACTACGACCCGGACCGGCCGGTCCCGCCGGAGGTGCTGGAACGGCTGCTGGAG
Organism: Micromonospora palythoicola; assembly: GCF_036689795.1. Lineage (NCBI taxonomy): Bacteria > Bacillati > Actinomycetota > Actinomycetes > Micromonosporales > Micromonosporaceae > Micromonospora > Micromonospora palythoicola. Next base: position 72,360 of record NZ_JBAGKI010000007.1, read on the forward strand.
CACGCGGTGCGCGCCCCGTCGGCCGGGTTCTCGCAGGGCTGGGGCTTCCTGGTGCTGGAGTCGCCGGAGGACCGGGAGCGGTTCTGGGCGGCCAGCACCCCGCAGGGCGGTGGGATGCAGCGCTGGCTGACCGGGATGCGCCGGGCCCCGCTGATCGTGGTGCCGCACGCCAACCGCTCGGTCTACCTGGAGCGGTACGCGGAGCCCGACAAGGGCTGGGCGGACCGGTCGACTGATCGTTGGCCGGTGCCCTACTGGTTCGTCGACACCGGCTTCGCCGCGCTGCTGATGATGCTCACCGCGGTGGACGAGGGGCTGGGTTCCTGTTTCTTCGGCATCCCACCGCAGCGACTGGATTCCTACCGGGAGGCGTTCGGTGTGCCGGAGGCGTACCACCCGATCGGTGCCCTCACGGTCGGTTATCGAGCGGCTGACCACCGGTCACCGTCGCTGCGTCGGGGACGCCGTCCGGTGGACGAGGTCGTCCGACGGGGACGGTGGAGCTGACCCGAAGCGGTGGTTTCGTCCGGTTGAGAACCGGACGACCGGTCGCGAAACTGGCATCAGGGAACAGAACGTGGGGTGCGGGGTCCGGCTACGCTGGCACGGTCATCGGCGCCGCAGGTCGCGGCGCCGTACCGCGACCCGGCCCGGTGTCGCGGTACCGGCCCGGCCGGGGGAGGGGAGCGTCCGTCGTGATCTTCAGAGCGGTCCGGGACGGGCGTCCCTATCCGGAACACAATCTGACCCTGAAGCAGTGGGCGGAGATTCCGCCCCGCCCACTGCGCCTGGACCAGCTCATCACCACCAAGCGCGAGCTGGCGTTGGACAAGCTCCTCGCCGAGGACTCCACCTTCTACGGTGACCTGTTTCCGCACGTCGTGCAGTGGAACGGCGGTCTCTACCTGGAGGACGGCCTGCACCGGGCACTGCGGGCCGCGCTGCAGCAGCGCAACCAGATCCACGCCCGGGTGTTCGTGCTCGCCGAGGCGGTCGAGTGACCCCCGTCGACCTGCTCGACCTGGATGGGTCGCTGACCGAGGAGGAGCGACAGATCCGCGCCGTCGTGCGCCGGGTGGTCGACGATCTGGTCCGTCCGCACGTCGCCGGCTGGTACGAGGCCGGCCAGGTGCCGGCCCGCGACCTGGCCCGCGAGTTCGGCAAGCTCGGCCTGCTCGGCATGCACCTGACCGGGTACGGCTGCGCCGGCTCGACGGCCGTCGCGTACGGGTTGGCCTGTCTGGAACTGGAGGCCGGTGACTCGGGTGTCCGGTCGCTGGTCTCGGTGCAGGGTTCGCTGGCCATGTACGCGATCTGGCGCTACGGCAGCGAGGAGCAGAAGCAGCGCTGGCTGCCGGCGATGGCGGCCGGGGAGGCGATCGGCTCGTTCGGGCTGACCGAGCCCGATCACGGCTCCGACCCGGCCTCGATGGCCACCCGGGCCCGCCGCGACGGCGACGACTGGGTGCTCGACGGCAGCAAGATGTGGATCACCAACGCGCCGATCGCCGACGTGGCGGTGATCTGGGCCCGCACCGACGACGGCGTGCGGGGTTTCGTCGTACCGATGGACACCCCGGGAGTGACGGCGCGGGAGATCACCCGGAAGATGTCGCTGCGCGCCTCGTCGACCGGGGAGATCGCCCTCGACGAGGTCCGCCTGCCGGCGGACGCGCGGCTGCCCGACGCGACCGGCTTGAAGGCGCCGCTGAGCTGCCTCACCGAGGCCCGGCACGGCATCGTGTGGGGCGCGCTCGGCGCGGCGCGCGACTGCCTGGAGACCGCCCTGACGTACGCGACGACCCGTACCCAGTTCGGTCGACCGCTGGCCGGTTTCCAGCTCACTCAGGCGAAGCTCGCCGACATGGCGGTCGAGTGGAACAAGGGCTACCTGCTGGCGCTTCAGCTCGGCCGGCTGGCCGACGGCGGAAAACTGCGCCCGGAGCAGGTGAGCGTCGGCAAGCTGAACAACGTGCGGGAGGCGTTGGCGATCGCCCGGCAGTGCCGGACCATCCTCGGCGCCAACGGGGTCTCCGGGGACTATCCGGTGATGCGGCACGCCAACAACCTGGAGAGCGTGCTGACCTACGAGGGCACCTCGGAGATCCATCAGCTGGTGGTCGGGCAGAGGCTCACCGGCGTCTCGGCGTTCACCTGAACCTGGCCCGTTCATCTGACGGGCTCGGCGAGCGGCTGTCGTAGGTTGGGCTTACCGTCATCACCAGAGACGGCGTCTGACGAGGACGGTGAGGGCGATGGCACGCGACGGCGACATCAACGAGCCCACCAGCAGGTTTACCGACCACCGGTCGGGCGATGTGCTCACGGACGACCCGGACACACCACCGCCGGCTCCGCGCTCGGGCGGCGGAGCGGTCCGCGCCCTGCTCTGGGTGCTCGGCGCCGCTGCGCTCGCGGTGGTGGTGCTGCTCGGCGTGCAGACCACCGGGATCCTGCCCGAGTTCCGCAACCCGTTCGCCAAGGAACAGACCGACCGCACGCAGCCCGCGCTGCTGGAGTCGATGCAGGACCTCAGCCGCTACGTGGCCGCCGAGGGCAACTTCCAGGTCGTGGTCGACCTGCAGAACGACCGGCGCAACGTGCCGGACTGGCTGCTCAACCAGCGGACCTTGTTCGTCGGGTCGGGCAGCGTCGAGGCGTATGTCGACTTCACCACCCTCACCGAGGGGGCGATCGTGCAGTCGGCCGACGGCAAGTCGGTCGAGATCAAGCTGCCGGCGCCGCAACTCGCCGAGACCAACCTCGACCTGGAGAAGAGCTACGTCTTCGCGGAGGAGCGCGGCCTGCTCAACCGCGTCGGTGACCTGATCGGCGGTGACCCGAACCGGCAGCAGGAGGTCTACCGGCTGGCCGAGGACCGGATCACCGCGGCGGCGCGGGACAGCGGCCTGAACGCCCGCGCCGAGGAGAACACCCGCAAGATGCTGGAGGGGCTGCTCCGTTCGCTCGGCTTCGAACAGGTCACCGTCACCTACACCGCACCCTGACCCCCACCCCACCCCCCACCCCCCACCCCACCTCCACCCCCACCCCGCCGCGCGCCCGCCAGGCGGCAGCAACTTCAGGGTTGTTGTCGCCTGCCGCGCGCCGGATACAGCAACAACCCTGAAGTTGCGCTCTCGACGGCGGCGGTGGGGTGGGTGTGGGTGGGTGGGGGTCAGTGGCTGGTGGCCAGGTGGCGGTCCTCGTTGGGCATGATGATCCAGAGCGCCAGGTAGACGATCACCTGGGTGCCCGGGAGCAGTAGCGACAGCAGGAACAGCAGCCGGATCATCCCGGCCGAGGTGCCGAACCGGCGGGCCAGGCCGGCGCAGACGCCAGCGAGCATGCGCCCCTGGCGGGGCCGGACGAGTTTGCGGCTCATTTCTTGTCACTTCCCCTCTGCGGCGTTCCGCCGCTGCTGGAGTCAACGCTAGGGACGGATGGCCGCCCGGCCCTCGGTCGGGAGGAGGAAGGCCACCCCGCTGACCCGTAGGTGCTTACCCGCGTGGGTTCCACGCGACGCCTCCCGTCGGGATCAGGGGTCGCTGCGACGCCGAGGGTGGAGAGCAGATCTACTCCGGCGGACGCTGCCGAGTTGAACCTCCGCGCCGTCACGGGGGTGATTCGGCTACCCCGTCAGCTCGACAGCGCGCAGGTCGGAATGGTCGCGGACCGGGTAGTAGGCTCGCTGGTCGGACGCCCCCACCCGGGCGTTCACCAGGGCCGGACCGCACCGGAGACCGGCCACGACCGGGCCGGCTCCGCAGCACGGAGCCGACCACGACCGGCCGCTGACCGGTAACCCCGGCGACGGCGAGAAGGCACAGTAATGATCAGCGTGTTCGACCTGTTCAGTGTGGGTATCGGGCCGTCCAGCTCGCACACGGTGGGGCCGATGCGGGCGGCGCGTACCTTCGTCGCCGGACTCAAGGCCGACGGTCTGCTCACCGACACCGCCCGGATACGGGCCGAGCTGTTCGGTTCCCTCGGCGCCACCGGGCACGGGCACGGCAGCGACCGGGCGGTGCTGCTCGGCCTGGCGGGCGAGGCGCCCGAGACGGTCGACACGGACCGCGTCGAGGGGCGGGTCGGCCGGATCCGGGCGGAGCAGCGGCTGTCCCTGCTGGGTACGCACGAGATCGACTTTGACCCGGAACGGGACCTGACGCTGCACCGTCGCCGGTCGTTGCCGTACCACCCGAACGGGATGATCTTCTCGGCGTACGACGCGGGTGGGGCCGAGGTGCGGACGCGCACCTACTACTCCGTGGGTGGCGGGTTCGTGGTGGACGAGGCGGCGGCCGGGGCGGACCGGATCAAGCCGGACAGCACGCCGGTCCGGTACCCGTTCCTCACCGGCGCGCAGCTGCTCGACGTGACCGCCGCGACCGGGCTGTCCATCAGCGAGGTCATGCTCGCCAACGAGGTGTCCCGGCGGGCCGAGGCGGACGTCCGGGCCGGGCTGCTGGACATCTGGCGGGTGATGCGGGAATGCGTCGAGCGCGGCTGCAGCCGGGACGGCACCCTGCCCGGTGGCCTGAAGGTGCGTCGCCGCGCCGCCGAGCTCCGGCGCAGCCTGGAGGCCGACGCCATCGCCCCGCCCGCGGCTGCGCCCGCCGGTGCGGCGCTGACCGGTGGGGTGCTCGCCGGCCCGGTAGCCGGCGCCGGTGCCGACCCGTTGCACGTGATGGACTGGGTGACGCTGTTCGCGCTGGCGGTCAACGAGGAGAACGCGGCCGGTGGTCGGGTGGTGACCGCGCCGACCAACGGGGCGGCCGGAATCATCCCGGCGGTGCTGCACTACTACACGCGGTTCGTGCCGGGCGCCTCCGACGAGGGGGTGGTGCGGTTCCTGCTGGCGGCCGGTGCCATCGGGGTGCTGTTCAAGGAGAACGCCTCGATCTCCGGCGCGGAGGTGGGTTGCCAGGGCGAGGTCGGTTCGGCCTGCTCGATGGCCGCCGCCGGCCTGGCCGAGGCGCTCGGCGGCACGCCGGCCCAGGTGGAGAACGCCGCCGAGATCGGCATGGAGCACAACCTGGGCCTGACCTGCGACCCGGTCGGTGGCCTGGTGCAGATCCCGTGCATCGAGCGCAACGCGGTGGCTAGCATCAAGGCGATCACCGCCGCCCGGCTCGCGCTGCGCGGGGACGGCGTGCACGCCGTCTCGCTCGACAAGGTCATCAAGACCATGCGGGAGACCGGTGCCGACATGAAAATCAAGTACAAGGAGACGGCGCGCGGTGGCCTGGCCGTCAACGTGATCGAGTGCTGAGTGCTCGTCGGGCGGCGTTCACCGGCTGCTAACCTGTCGTCCGTTCAGCAGGCGGGAGGCGGCGGTGACCTCTGGCGTCGGGGCGTTGTGGTCGCACCGCGGCTCGCTGCGCATCCTGGTCCGGCGCGACCTCGCGGTGAAGTATCAGCAGTCGGTGCTGGGCTACCTCTGGTCGTTGATCGAGCCGCTGGGCATGGGCGCGATCTACTGGTTCGTCTTCGGCGTGCTCTACTCCCGCGACACCAACCGGCATCTCGGCGAGGCCGCCGGGTCGTACCCGCTGTTCCTGATCACCGGGATCTTCGCCTGGATGTGGACCAGCTCGGCGTTGAGTGAGGCCACCCACGCACTCACCGGCCAGGCCCGGCTGATCACCACGATGAACGTGCCCCGGCAGGTCTTCCCGATCGGCCGCGTGGTCGGTCGCTTCGCCGAGTACGCCGCCGGCCTGCCGATCCTCGTCGCCATCGCGATCTGGTACGCGGCACAGGGCCGGATCGAACCGGGCTGGTCGCTGCTCGCCCTGCCGCTCGCGGTGCTGGTGCAGGCGATCCTGCTGATCGGGCTGGCGTTGCTGCTGTCCGCGTTCAACGTGCTGATGCGCGACGTGGAGCGGTTCATGCGCCTGGTCATCCGGGTGCTCTTCTACGCCACGCCGATCATCTACCCGCTGAGCCTGGTCCGCGACTCCGGTCTGCCGGGCTGGCTCCGGGTGAGCTACGAACTCAACCCTCTTGTCGGCATCTTCCAGCTGCACCACGCGGTGTGGTACCCGGACGAGTTCCCGGGTGCCCGGTTGCTCGCCACCACCATCGGCACCAGCCTGCTGCTGCTCGTGGCCGGCTGGTGGGCGTTCCGCCGGCTCGAACCCGCCGTGCTCAAGGAACTCTGATGGCTGAGCCGATCATCGAGGCGGAGGGCCTCGGCATCCGGTTCGTCCGCAACCGCCGCCGGCAGCTGCGGCTGCGGGAGCTGTTCATCCACCGGGGTACGCGGGGCGCCTCCGACGGCCGGTTCTGGCCGCTGCGCGACGTCTCCTTCTCGGTCACGCCGGGGGAGACCGTCGGGGTGATCGGCCGCAACGGCACCGGCAAGAGCACCCTGCTCCGGCTGATCGCCGGGGTGCTGATCCCCGACGAGGGACGGATCCGGGTCTCGGGCGACGTCGCGCCGCTGCTGGAACTCTCCGCCGGCTTCTCCAACGACCTGACCGGGCGGGAGAACCTGTACCTGGTGGGCGGCCTGCACGGGCTGTCGTCGGGCTACCTGAAACGGCACTTCGACGAGATCGTCTCCTTCGCCGGTGAGCAGGTGGAACGCGCCATCGACACCTCGGTGCGGCACTACTCGTCCGGGATGAAGGTGCGGCTCGGTTTCGCGATCATCTCGCACCTGCCGCACCCGATCCTGCTGATGGACGAGGTGACGGCGGTCGGCGACGCCGAGTTCCGCAAGAAGTGCTACACGACCATCGACCGTCTGCTCGGGGAGGGGCGCACTCTGGTGCTGGTGTCACACAACGAAAAGGATCTGACCCGGTTCTGCCGTCGGGGGCTCTTCCTCGACGCGGGCCGGCTGAGCGTCGACGGCACGATCGCCGAGGCGCTGGCCGCGTACCACGACGCGGTTCCCCGGTGACCCTCGCGATCGTGCTCGCCGCCGCATCACCGGCCGCGAGCCTGCCGACAGGTACCGGCGAGACGATTGGTGAACGGCTGGCCAGCCAGTGGCGCCGGGCCGGCGCGAGCGAGGTACGGGTGGTCGCCGACCTCGACGAGCTGGCCGATCTGGCGGGCTCGGCCGACGGTCCGGTGGTGGTCAGCGGGGCCGACCTGGTCGCGCACACGGCCGTCCTACGGCACCTGCTGACCAGCCCGGTCGGGCCGACCGTGGCGCTGGTGCTGACCGATCCGCCCACCGAGGGTCGGACGGTGCTGCGCGAGGAGCGCGGCCAGGTGGTCGAGGCGGGCCGCGCCGAGCAGTTGGCCGGGGGCGCGGCCACCGGCACCTTCGGCGGCGCGGTGCGGGTGGGCCGGGAGGACGTACCGGCGCTGGTGGCCGCCGCCCGTGCGGTAGCCGCCGGTCGGCTACCGGCCGGAGCCGTCCCGGTCGACCTGTTCGAGCCGGCCCGGCCGGTCGACCGGCCGGACGCGGCGGCCGGGCCCGCCGTGGACCGGCTCTTCGCCGCCCTCACCGGGCAGGGTGCGCTCGTCTTCGCGCACCGGGTACGCCTGCTCGTCGCGCACCGGGTCGATGAGGCCACCGGCCTGGCCCGGGCGGAGGCGGCGGTGGCCGCGGTCGACGAGGACCGGGCCGAGCTGCGGCTGTCGGTGAAGGAGAAGGACGACTTCTTCACCACCTACTTCGTCAGCACCTGGTCGCCGTACGTCACGAAGGTCTGCGCCCGGTTGGGGTTGAGCCCGACGGCGGTGACCATGGTGTCGGTGGCCTTCGCGGTGGCCGCGGCGGCGCTGTTCGCCGCGGGTGGCCGGCCGTTGCTGGTGGTCGGTGCGGTGCTGCTCTACCTCGGGTTCGTGTTGGACTGCGTGGACGGTCAGCTGGCGCGGTACACCCGCAACTTCAGCGCCTGGGGTGGCTGGCTGGACACCATGGCCGACCGGGCCAAGGAGTACCTCGTCTACGCCGGGCTCGGCCTCGGCGCGACCCAGGCCGGGTTCCGGTACGGCTGGGCCCTCGCGATCGCCGCGATGACCATGCAGACGGTGCGGCACATGACCGACGCGTGGTACGGCGTGCTGCACGACGAGGCGGCGCGCCGGCCGAAGAGCGTCGGTGGCGGTGGCGGTGGCATCGGTGACCGGCTGAACGCGGCGTCGACCCGGGTGCAGGCGGACACCGGCTCGGTGTCGTACTGGCTCAAGCGCACGGTGGTCTTCCCGATCGGGGAGCGGTGGGCGTTGATCTCGCTGGCGGTGGCGCTCTTCGACCAGCGGATCGCGCTGTTGGCGGTGCTGACCTGGGGCGCGCTGGCGTTCGCGTACACCGGTGGGCTGCGTACGCTGCGGGCCCGGTGGATGTGGGTGCCGGTGCTGGACACCCTGGACGCGACCCTGCACCGCGACGACGGTCCGCTGGCCGCCCGGCTACCGGTGCTGCGGCGGCCGGGGCCGCTGGCGCTCGCGGTGGTGGCGGCGCTCGGCGCGGCGATCCTGCTCCTGCTCGGGCTGGTGCTCCGCCTGCCGGCGTCGTCCGTGGACCTGTTCGGGGCCGGCGGCGCGGCCGGGGAGATCGATTCGGCGGACTGGTGGCGGTGGACGGCCGTGCCGGCGGTGTCGTGGGTCGCGGTGCCGGTGGCGCTGCTGGTGCTGCTGGTCGGCGCGGCCGGGGCGCGGGCGGCACACAACGGGCCGCTGGACTGGCTGGTGCCGGCGGCGCTGCGGGCGGCCGAGTTCCTGTTCGCCATCGCGGTCGGGCTGATCGGCGGAGCGCCCCTCTGGCTGATCTTCGGGTACCTCTTCGTGCTCACCCTGCACCACTACGATCTGGTCGCCCGGCTGGAGAAGCGGCAACCGGCGCCGCCGCTGCACGCGGCCACCCTGGGCTGGGAGGGGCGATCGGTGGTGCTGGCATTGGCGACGATCGCCGGAATCGTGAGTATTGGTCTGGCTACACTCGGTTCTTACCTTCTGGTGCTCTTCGTGGCGAGCGTGGTGCTGGCCTGGTTCGTCCGGCCGGCCCGGGCCACGCGGGTGCCGGCGGGTGCCGGAGGTCGCGCGACGCGCTGAGGAGGGGCCGGGACGATGACGCTTGTCAGCTTCGTCGTCCCGGCCTTTCGGGTGCAGGGCTACCTGCGGGAATGCCTGGACTCGATCCTCGCCCAACCGGTCGCCGACATCGAGGTGATCGGGATCGACGACTGCTCGCCCGACGGCAGCGGCGACATCCTCGCCGAGTACGCCGAGCGCGACGAGCGGGTGACCGCCGTACGACTGGAGCGCAACGTCGGGCTGGGACCGGCGCGCAACGTCGGGTTGGACCGGGCGGCCGGCGAGTACGTCTGGTTCGTCGACGGCGACGACTGGCTGGCGGCGGACTGCCTGGTCGAGGTGGCCGCCCGACTCCGCCAGACCCGGCCGGACGTGCTGCTGGTCGACCACGTACGCGCGCACTGGGACGACACGGTGACCCGCAGCGCGATGGCCGAGGTCTTTCCCGTACCGCCGGGGCCGGTGACGTTCCGGCTGGTCGAGCGGCCGGAGACGGTGAACCTGCTGCACACCGCGTGGAACCGGCTGGTCCGCCGGCAGTTCCTGGCGGACGTGGGGCTGCGCTTCGCACCCGGCTGGTACGAGGACGTCTCGTTCAGCTATCCGGTGCTGCTGGCCGCCGACCGGATCGGCGTGCTGGACCAGGTCTGCGTGAACTACCGGCAGCGGCGGGCGGGGGCGATCACGAGAACCCGCGGTGAGCGTCACTTCGACGTGTTCGAGCAGTGGCACCGGGTGTTCCGGGAACTCGACCGGCTCAGGGCCGAGGAGCTGCGGCCGGCGATCTTCGAGCGGATGATGTGGCACTACCTGGTGGTGCTCGGCAACGGTGACCGGATCGGGCCGGAGCTGCGGCCGACCTTCTTCGCCCGGGTCGCCATCGAGCACGCCCGGTTCCGGCCGCTCGACGGGCATCGGGTGCCGAGCGGGGTCGAAGGGCTCAAGCACCGGCTGGTGGCGGCCGGCCGATGGCGTACGTTCAGCGCGTTGCGAGCCGCGAGCCGGGCGGGGGAAGCCACCCGCCGGCTGGCCGGCCGGACCCGCCGACGGGTGCTGCCACCGGCCCGGCTCGGCGTGCGGCGGGCCCGTGACGTGGCGCTGCGCCAGTACCAGCGGGCCGAGCGACGCCGGCCGGTCGAGGACAACCTGGCCGTCTACGCCGCGTACTGGTACCGCGGCTACGCCTGCAATCCCGCCGCGATCTACGAAGCGGCCCGCCGGCTGGCACCGCAGGTCCGGGGCGTGTGGATCGTCCGGCGGGACCGGGTGCACACCCTGCCCGAGGGGGTCGAGTACGTGGTCGCGGGCACGCCCGCGTACCACCGGACGCTGGCGCGGGCCCGATGGCTGATCAACAACGTCAACTTCCCGGACTCGGTACGCAAACGGCCCGGCACGGTGCACGTGCAGACCCACCACGGCACCCCGGTCAAGGTGATGGGGCTGGACCAGCAGCGCTATCCGCTGGGTGCGGGCGGGATGGACTTCGTCGGCCTGCTGCGCCGGGTGGACCGGTGGGACTACAGCGTCACCTCGAACAGCTTCTCCACCCAGATGTGGGAACGCGCCTATCCGGCCGGATACGCCACGCTGGAGGTGGGCTACCCGCGCAACGACCGGCTGGTCACCGCGACCGCCGAGGAGGTGCTGCGGCTGCGCGCGGAGTTCGACGCCGGCCTCGGTGAGCAGGTCGTGCTGTACGCGCCGACCCACCGGGAGCATCTGCCCCGGTACCGGCCGCCGTTCGACCCGGAGCGCTTCCTGGACGCGCTGGGCCCCGCCGGCCTGCTGCTGATGCGCAGCCACTACTTCCACGACCGGGACCGGCGGCGGCCACCCGCGGCGGCCCGTGGTCGGGTCCTGGACGTCAGTGCCCATCCCCGGGTCGAGGATCTCTACCTCGCCGCCGACGTGCTGGTCACCGACTACTCGTCGGCGATGTTCGACTACGCCGTACTGGACCGGCCGATCGTCATCTACGCGCCGGACTGGGACGCCTACCGGTTGACCCGGGGCGTCTACCTGGACATCGTCGCCGAGCCGCCCGGCCCGGTGGCCCGGAACCTCACCGAACTGCTCGACGTGTTCCGCTCGGGTGCGCTGCGCTCAGCCGACGCCGAGCGGGCCCGGGCGCGCTTCCGGGAGCGGTTCTGCGCCCTGGAGGACGGGCGCGCCGCCGACCGGGTGGTGCGCCGGGTGTTCCTCGGCGAGAACCCGGCCTGAGTTGGAAGTTCCGCACAATCGCCGCTAATCGATGGAACGTAATAGGTCTGTCACGTTTCAAACATGGCACGTTTACCCGATGTGCCATCCGCATGATCCTGGCCACAGTCATTCGGGGTTCCGTGGACGAGGTGGGGAGGAGACGGTGACCACCGTCGCACTCAAGGACGTCACAAAGGTCTTCCGAGACGGCACGGTCGCGGTCGACAGCATCAACCTGGACGTGAACGACGGTGAGTTCATGGTGCTGCTCGGGCCGTCCGGCTGTGGGAAGTCGACGGTGCTGCGGATGGTCGCGGGCCTGGAGGACCCGACCTCCGGCGCGGTGATGCTCAACGGGGAACTGGCCAACGACCTGCCGCCCCGGGAGCGGAAGATCGCCATGGTCTTCCAGGACTTCGCGCTCTACCCGCACATGAGCGTCAACGACAACATCGCCTTCCCGCTCAAGCTGGCCGGGGTCGAGTCGACCCCACGCGGCGAGCGGGTCACCGACGTGGCCAGCGCGCTGGGCATCGGTGACGTGCTGGCCCGGCGTCCCAGCCAGCTCTCCGGTGGGCAGCGGCAGCGGGTCGCGATGGGCCGGGCGATCGTCCGCCGGCCGGGGCTGTTCCTGATGGACGAGCCGCTGTCCAACCTGGACAGTGGCCTGCGGGCGGAGCTGCGGGCGGAGATCTCCGGCCTGACCCGCGAGCTTGGGGTCACCACCATCTACGTGACGCACGACCAGGCCGAGGCGCTGACCATGGCCGACCGGGTCGCCATCATGCGCAAGGGTGTGCTCCAGGACGTGGGCACACCGACCCAGGTGTACGGCCGGCCGGCGACCCTCTACGTGGCCGCGTTCCTGGGCAGCCCCCGGATGAACCTGCTGGAGGCGTCGGTCTACGTCCACCTCGATCGTTACGTCACGCTCACCCTCGGGGAACAGGCGCTCTACCTGCCCTGGGACGACATCCGCAGCCGGGCCGTGGCGCACTACCACGGCGAGCGGATCGTGGTCGGGATGCGTGCCGAGGCGCTCACCCCGGTCGCCCCGGACACCCCCGGTGACGTGCTCCAGGGCCGCATCCGCTACCTGGAGCACCACGGCCACGAGTCGCTCGCCTTCCTCGACATCGGTGCGACCGCCATCATGGTGGACGACATCGGCGCCCCGGCGGACGCGGACGCGCCGCCCGGCCAGCGCGGCCTGCGCCGGTTCGGCCAGGTGATGCAGCGGATCACCGGCCGGGCCGGCGAGTCGACGACACCGGCGACGAACGGCACCCGGGCCAGCGTGCTGCACGACCCGGGCCGGCACCACCGCCGCCCGGCCGAACTCGCGGTCCGGCTCGCCCCGTACCCCGCCGTCACCGCCGGCCACCCGCTCGCGGTCCAGGTACGCATGGACGCCCTGCACTTCTTCGACGAGCGCGGCGACCGCATCGACGTCGGCTGGCGCTGACCCCCTGCTCCGCGGATCCCCTGCTCCGCGGATCATGCAGTCGTGGCACTCGATATGCGGCAGAAATGCCCTTTGTCACGTGCCACAACCGCATGATCAGCGCGGTGCGGGGAGCGGGCGGCGGTACGGGGACCAGGCCACGAAGCGGGTGAACAATTGCCGTGGGGTGGGGCCGTCGTGGGGGTTGAGCCGGTAGAGGTCGCGGGTGGCCTCGTAGAAGAGGCCGGAGAGGTAGATCGACAGGCCGATCTCGTTGCGGCCGTACTCGACCTTGAGCAGTAGGCGGGCCATCGAGCAGGGCCACGGATGGCCGCAGGCCCGGCAGCACCACAGCGGACGCAGCGGGGTGTGCGGCGTCTCGTGGACCGGGTACGCCCGGGGGCGGTCGGGGGCTGGTCCGCCGCCTGGCTGCGGTAGTTGATGGCTGATCACCGGTCGGTTCGGCACAGGGCTGGTCATGTCCGCTCGCTCCGATCCACTGTCTCCGATTGCCGCCGTCGGGTCCGGGGTCCGTCTCGGCGGGGGAGGCCGGACGGACCCCGGGTACGGAAACCCCACAGCCTGCCGCAACTCGGGGTATCCGCTACGTGACAGTCTGGTGAGGACACCACTAGCTTCGGAAGGCGATCACCCCCGACCAGCCCGGCCGTACGACACGGCGGGCACCGACGTGCAGAGGTGTGCAGATGGATCGGATGCCCTTGCTCGATCTGTTCGCCGGCGAGTTGCGCCGGCTGCGGACGAAGGCCGGCCTCTCCCAGGAGGCGCTCGGCGAGCAGATCAACTATTCGGCGTCGCTGGTGGCCTCCGTCGAACAGTGCCGCCGCGCGCCCCGGGAGGAGTTCACCCAGCGCTGCGACGACGCGCTGCACGGCGAGGGGCTGCTGCTGCGCATCCGGGAGGCGATCCTCAAGGAGAGCCTGATGCCGTGGTTCCGGGAGTGGGTGACGATCGAGCAGGAGGCCACCGCGCTGTGCAGCTTCGAGCCGCTGGTGGTGCCCGGCCTGCTCCAGACCGAGGACTACACCCGCGCGCTCTACGAGGGTGCCAGCCACCTGGTCGGCGACCAGGTCGAGCAGCCGCTGGCCGCCCGGCTCGACCGGCAGAAGGTGCTCGACCGGCCGAGACCGCCGCTGCTGGTGGCGGTGCTCGACTACACGGTGCTGGAGCGACCGGTGGGCGGCCCGAAGGTGATGCGGGAGCAGTTGCGGCACCTGGTGGCGGTGGGCGACCGGACACGGGTGCACCTGCACGTGGTGCCCCGGGGTGTGGGCGCCTATCCCGGGCTCAACGGTGCCTTCGTGATCGCCACGCCGCCCGAGGGCGACGATCTCGCCTACCTCGACAACCAGTTGAAGGGCACCATCGTGGAGCGCACTGTGGACGTAAACTCCCTGCGGCAGCACTGGGAGTCCGTCCGGGCCGAGGCGCTGCCGCACGGGGCCACCCTCAAGATGATCTCGGAGGCGGCGGAATCATGGACCTGACCGGCGCGATCTGGCGCAAGAGCAGCCGCAGCAGCGGCAACCAGGGCAACTGCGTCGAGGTCGCCGACAACCTGCCCGGTGTGGTTGGCGTGCGCGACAGCAAGCACCCCCACGGCCCGGCGCTCACCTTCACCCCCGACACCTGGCGCTCCTTCCTGGCGTACGCCAAGCGGAGCTGACCCGATCCGTGGCAGTGCGGGTGCGCCGGAGTCGGCGTGTCGGCCGCCTGCGCTGCCACGGTTCGCTCTCCTTGCCTAGGGAAGTTACTGGCGGGTAGCTTGATGGTATGACTATCGACTCGCGGCAGGTGGCGGCCGGCATGCTCGAGGCGGTGCCCTTCGCCCGTACGCTCGGCTTCGAATTCGTCGAGGTGGCCCCGGAGGCGGAGGGTTCGGTGCGGGCGGTGGTCCGGCTGCCCGACTCGCCGGCCACCCACAACCACATCGGTGGCCCGCACGCCGGGGCCATGTTCACCCTCGGGGAGACCGCCTCCGGTGCGGTCGTGCTCGCCGCCTTCGGTCACCTGCTCGACCGGGCAACGCCGCTGGCGGTGCGGGCGGAGATCGCGTACCGCAAGCTCGCCCTGGGCCCGGTGCGGGCGACGGCGCGGCTCGGCCGCCCGCCGGCCGAGGTGGTCGCGGAGCTGGAGGCCGGCGAGCGACCCGAGTTTCCGGTACGCGTGGAGATCGCCACCGAGGAGGGCAAGCCGACCGCGGAGATGACCGTCATCTGGACCCTCCGCCCGCACTGACCCGACCCGCTGCACCCGGATTCCAGGTGCCTGGGAATGATCCAGGTCATGGCCGCACAATGCGGTAATCCGACCGACGGCTCAAGGTCTCCCATACAGGGGCCATGCCCGCACGGTGGCCGGATGCGCTTGGGGGATCTGACATGTCGGCAATGGGTCGGGAGCTGCTCGACGTCGGGCTGGTGATCGCCGCTCGGGGCGGAGATCGGCGTGCGCTCGACGAGGTCGTGGCGGCCTCGCTTCCCCTCGTCTACAACATCGTGGGCCGGGCCCTACGTGGTGACGCCGACGTGGACGATGTGGTGCAGGAGACCCTGGTACGGGTGGTTCGTCACCTGTCCGACCTGCACGACCCGGCGGCGTTCCGATCATGGCTGGTGGCGATCACCGTCCGGCAGGTGCGTGACTGGGAGCAGCGCCGCCGCATCGCGTTGGGGCGTTTCGCCGAGCTGGACGCCGCCGAGGACCTACCCGACCCCCGAGCCGACTTCGCCGGGCTGACCATCCTCCGGCTCGGCCTGACCGACCAGCGGCGGGAAGTCGCCGAGGCGACCCGATGGCTGGACGAGGGCGACCAGGAACTGTTGGCGCTCTGGTGGCTGGAGGAGACCGGCGACCTGATCCGGGCGGACCTGGCCGAGGCTCTCGGCCTGCCTGTCGGTCACGTGGCCGTGCGGGTGCACCGGATGAAGGAGCAGTTGCAGGCCGCCCGCCTGGTGGTACGTGCGCTGCGGGCGCAACCGGGGTGCTCGGACCTGCACGCGCTCACCGGAGGATGGAACGGCGTCCCGACGCCGCTGTGGCGCAAGCGTCTGATCCGACACGTCCGCGACTGCGCGTCCTGCCGGCGGGCGAGTGGCGTCCTGGTGCCGATCGACCGGCTGCTCGCCGGCCTGCCGCTGCTGCCGCTGCCTCCCGGTCTCGGTGTCGAGCTACCGACCGCAGCCGTGCCCGCCACTGGTGTCGCCGCGCATCATCCCCTCGTACCCGCCGCGCCCGGTGCCGGCGGTCACCAGCCCACCCTTGCCGGCGGGCAGGGGCTTCCGGCGGCACCGCCCGGCGGTGAGACAGGTGCGGGAATGATCGACCTGGTCACGAGTGCCCCGCGCGGACTGGTCGGGGCGATCGCCGCCGGGGTGGTGGCGTTGGTCGTCGGCACCGCCGCCGTGGTGGTCACCCGGCCGGACGAGGCACCGCCGTCGTTCGCGGCGCCACCGCCGGCACCGATCGCCGTCACCACCTCGCCGACTCCGTCCGCAGCCCCGGCGAGCCCGTCCCCCAGCCCGCGGGTCACCTCTCGAAAGCCGCCGGTGACCGTGGTGTCGTCGGCGCGTACGGGGGTGGGGGTGTGGAACTTCGAGGGTGCGGGCCAGGCGTTGGCGAATTCGGGGGCGGGTTGGTTCTACACCTGGGGCACGGGGCATCCAGGCATCACCGCACCTCGGGGGGCCGACTTCGTGCCGATGATCCGCGCCGAGGAGAACGTGACGCCGACCGAGTTGGCTCGGGCGAAGTCGGCCGGGAAGCACCTGCTGACCTTCAACGAGCCGGACATGGCGGAGCAGGCGGACATGAGTGTGGAGCGGGCGTTGGAGTTGTGGCCTCGGTTGATGGCCACGGGCAGCAGGTTGGGTAGTCCGGCGGTGGCCTGGGGTGGTGCGGATCCGGGTGGTTGGTTGGATCGTTTCATGGCCGGGGCGAAGGAGCGGGGTTACCGGGTCGATTTCATCACGCTGCACTGGTACGGCGGTGACTTCACCACGGCGAATGCGGTGGACCAGTTGCGGCGGTACGTGGAGGCGGTGCATCGGCGGTACGGCAAGCCGATCTGGTTGACCGAGTTCGCGTTGATCCGGTTCGATGGTGGTGGTCAGCAGTTTCCGTCGCAGGCGCAGCAGGCGGCGTTTCTGAGCGCGGCGACGAAGATGTTGGCCGGGTTGTCGTACGTGCAGCGTTACGCCTGGTTCGGGCTGCCGGCCACTGATCGGGATCGTTCTGGGTTGTTCCGTACCGGCACTCAGGCCACGGCGGTGGGCCGCGCCTTCCAAGCCGCCCGCTGAGGCCGACTCGCTCCAGGGGCCCGATATTACGGTTTCCGGGCGACCCGATCAGTGACATTGATTTCACCCCCCGCTCGCTATTTCGGCATCGACGGTCGCGCGGTTTCTGTAATTAAGCCAGAGATAAGTCAGGGAGGTCGAGAATCGGGTGCCGGCGGACGTATGGTCCGTTGCGGTACAAGGGAGGTGCGCCGCAAATGGCCAAGCCGGTTGTCCACCGGACCTATCGATCGCTTACCGTCGCGTTGCTGTCCAGCGCGCTACTGCTCACCGCCTGCGCGCAGTCGGCGGAGCCGCGCGGGCAGTCAGCCGCAGCACCCGTGTTGCCTGATCCGCCGGGCGCTACCGCGAGCCCGAGCATCGCCGCCCCGAACGTCTCCGCCGGTGCGGACATCTCTGCCACCTCCGCCAGCACACCCACCCCGTCGCGGGCGGACGCGTCCTCCACATCGGATGCCTCGACGGATCGGTCACCCAGCTCGCAGGCGACTCCCCGGAAGCCGGTGACCGTGGTGTCGTCGGCGCGTAAGGGGGTGGGGGTGTGGAACTTCGAAGGTGCGGGCCAGGCGTTGGCGAATTCGGGGGCGGGTTGGTTCTACACCTGGGGTACGGGGTATCCGGGTGTCACCGCGCCCCGGGGTGCCAGCTTCGTACCGATGATCTGGGGCGCGGCCAGCGTCACCACGGAGGAGTTGGCCCGTGCCAAGGCCGCCGGCCCGTACCTGCTCGGATTCAACGAGCCGGACATGGCGGAGCAGTCGAACATGAGTGTGGAGCGGGCGTTGGAGTTGTGGCCTCGGTTGATGGCCACGGGCAGCACGTTGGGCAGTCCGGCGGTGGCCTGGGGTGGTGCGGATCCGGGTGGTTGGTTGGACCGTTTCATGGCCGGGGCGAAGGAGCGGGGTTACCGGGTGGACTTCATCACGCTGCACTGGTACGGCGGTGACTTCACCACGGCGAATGCGGTGGACCAGTTGCGGCGGTACGTGGAGGCGGTGCATCGGCGGTACGGCAAGCCGATCTGGTTGACCGAGTTCGCGTTGATCCGGTTCGATGGTGGTGGTCAGCAGTTTCCGTCGCAGGCGCAGCAGGCGGCGTTTCTGAGCGCGGCGACGAAGATGTTGGCCGGGTTGTCGTACGTGCAGCGTTACGCCTGGTTCGGGCTGCCGGCCACTGATCGGGATCGTTCTGGGTTGTTCCGTACCGGCACTCAGGCCACGGCGGTGGGCCGCGCCTTCCAAGCCGCCCGCTGAGGCGCCCACTGTTCGCTGGCAGCAGTGACCGTGAGTCGGTCCACGTCAACTTTCCGGCATTCGCTGAACGCACCGAACCGTCGCTGGATTACCGATTTCGGGTGACGAAAAATCACGCTGGAAAGCCGAAGAAAGAACCGGCGCAGCCATTTCGGAAGTACTTCCTCAAGGCATAATCGTCACGCCCATCAGAAAGGTTCTACCTCGCATGCCCCTGCGTCCCCTATCGAAGAGGTTGCGCCCGGCGACCGCTGTCGTGCTGCTCGGCTCGGTGCTGTTGGCCGGTTGCCGAGAAGTGCCCTCCGTGCCGGATGCCGCCGGTCCGACCGGACAGCCGGCCTCGACCGCGCCGGAGACCACCGAAGGTCTCGGCGGTGCGTCCGACCGACAGTCGCCGAGCGCCAGCGCCGGCAGCGCCAGCCCGAGCGCGAGCGGCAGTGGGTCGGACACCACAGCGAGCACGCCACCATCGTCGTCCGGCGGCACGGAGGTGGCGGCGGCCGTGCCGCCGGTGCCGGCGGCCGGCACGAAGCCGATTCCGGGCAACGCGGTACGGATCGCCGAGTTCGTCGCGGAGTGCAAGTTCAGCCACCGGCTGCCGGACGATCCGATCGTGGTCCCCGGCCTGCCCGGCGGTTCCCACTCGCACGACTTCTTCGGCAACAACGTCACCGACGCGATGACGAACCTCGGCGACCTAAGGGGCGGCAAAACCAACTGTGCGCCGAAGGTGGACCTGTCGTCGTACTGGGCCCCCACCCTGATGGCCGACGGGAAGGCGGTGCCACCGGACAGCGCGACCTTCTACTACCTGGGTGAAGGGGTGTCGCGGGACATCACGGCGAAGATCCGGCCGATGCCGGTCGGGCTCAAGATGGTCGCCGGCAACGCCAAGGCCACCAGCGAGGCGGACAGCCGGTCCCGCTGGTCCTGCCTGCACGCGGGACACGTCGGCGCCTCGAAGGACTTCGTCAACTGCCCGGCCGGCACCAAGTTGGAGACGTACCTGGACTTCCCGCAGTGCTGGGACGGCAAGAACCTGTACCGGGTCAACTCGGCCCACATGGCGTACCCGCAGGCCGACAGGTGTCCGTCAAGTCACCCGATCGCGGTCCCGAAGATCCGGATGGTGCTGCGCTACCCGGTCTCGGGTGACCCGGCGAAACTTCGGCTCTCCTCCGGAGACGGTCTGACCATGCACGCCGACTTCATGAACGCGTGGAACGAGCAGGAGTTGACCCGGCGGGTGCGCGACTGCATCAACCGGATCGTCAAGTGCGGACCGGACGGCGAGTACTAGCCGATGAGCACCGTGGGTCGTCCGGCCACAGCCCGTACCCGGCGGGTCGCCAGCGTCGTCGTGGCTCTGACCACGACGGCGCTGGCCGTCGGCGTACTACAAGGGTTGGGCCGGGCGGACCACAGGTCGCCGCCCGCTCCGCCCGTGCCGTCGGCAGCGGTCGTGTTCAACGGCACCGACAACGCCTTCGTGCAACTGCTCATCCCGATGAACGAGGGGGCACTGGCGCTCTTCGAGCATCTCGACGCCAGGGCCGTTGGCATCGACCCGGATCTGATCGCCCTCACCAAGCGTCTCCGAGCCACCCATCGCGCGGAGTTGCGCGAGCTGCGGTCGCTGCTCGCCGCCGGCGACCTCGCCGAGGAGAACGTCCACGAAGGCCACCAGATGCCCGGCATGGTGACCGCACTCCGCCTGGTCGAACTGCGGGCCGCACCCGTCGCTGAGACAACGGCGCTGGCGACCACCCTGCTTCGCGCGCATCTGGCGCAGACCCTACTGCTGTGCCAGGGCCAGCAGAGATCCGGCCACAGCCCGCCGCTGCAGGCGCTCACCGCTCGCATGCACCGGGACCGCACGGCTGAGCTGGCGGAGCTGGACGCCCTCGTCGGTGCGCTGTCTACCGCCGCCGATGGCTGACCTGACCCAGCACGCTGTGGACATGGAACGCTCACCGGCCACGGCCCCTCCGCCGTTGAGGGCTGTCGATGTTGCCGGGAGGGGGTCAGGCGTGCTGGAATGACCTCATATCGCCGCAGCGCGGGGGCAAACGCGCTGAGCACGGCCAGCACGGGAGCAACAGCACCGGCAGCGCGCCACCCTGGGAACGCCGCGCGCCGCTTCATCGGGCCACGTCACCACGACGGTCGCACCTGTCTGGGCAGGGTGTCCCGCCGTACGTACCACCGGCACGTGTTTGCGTCACGACCGACGCAGTCGAGCGTCGACGCGCCGGAGGCGTCCCAGCGGTCCGCAACGCACAGAACCGGCGACGAGGTGAGAAGCGATCATGATTTCCCGGGAGAGTTTCGCAAGGTGGCTCCGGCACCGCTACGTGTGGGCGGCGGCGATCCTGCTGGTGGTGTCGACCGGTGCCGTCGTGCTGGTCAACTCGGCCACGTCGAAATCGCAGCCGCCGGACCTGCACGGGCAGATCATGAACTGGATGCGTACCACGCTGGAGCAGGCGGACCCGGAGCAGCACAACCACGCCGGACATGACATCCAGCAGGTGACGAACGGGGAAGAGACAAAGCCCGCGGTGATCTGCGGGGTGCACGTCTACGGCTACGAGCCGGCCGAGGTCACCGTGCTCGCCGACGTGCGGACGGTCTACGGCTTCCACCTCTGCGGGGTCGCCGAGCAGGGTCGCCCCTGGGACTGGGCGGTCAAACTGGCCGGCCCGGTGATCATCGACATGTCCACCGAACCCGCGGGCATCCAGGTGGTCGAGGCGACCGAGGACACCAGGTTCATCGACCGGCTGCACCAGATGTTCCCGGCCAAGTACGCGCAGCTGGCGGAGCGGGAGGCACTGGAGGCGTCGGAGATGGCCGATCTGCGCCGCCGGTACGACTCCGCGGCCGGACTCTGATCACCCCGGGGCCGCGTCGGTATCAGCGGAAGTACGTTTGCCGGTCCGCATCGGCGGATAGATTGATACGATGCTCGGCCTGCCTGATCATGTGACCGCTGTGCTGTTCGACCTCGACGGTGTGCTCACGCAGACCGCCCGGGTGCACAATGCCGCCTGGACCGAGACCTTCGACGACTACCTGCGCCGGCGCTCGGCCACCACCGGTGAGCCGTACCGGCCGTTCGATCCGGGGCCGGACTATCACCGATACGTCGACGGCCGCCCCCGGCTCGACGGGGTGCGCACCTTCCTCGCCTCCCGCGGCATCACGCTGCCGGAGGGGGCACCGGAGGATCCACCGGGCGCCCAGACCGTGCACGGCCTCGGCAACCAGAAGAACACCATGGTGCTGGAGCGGATCCGCACGATCGGGGTGGATGTCTATCCCGGCTCGGTCGCGTACCTCAGGGCGGTGGCTGCGGCGGGGCTGCGGCGGGCGGTCGTCACGGCCAGCGCCAACGGCCGCGAGGTGGTCGCCGCCGCCGGCCTGGAGCCGCTGTTGGAGGCACGGGTGGACGGCCTCACCGCCCGAGCCGAGGGGCTACGCGGCAAGCCGTATCCGGACACCTTCCTCGCCGGAGCGAAACTGCTCGACGTGGTGCCGGAGAAGGCAGCCGTGGTCGAGGACGCGTTGGCCGGCGTCGAAGCCGGCCGGGCCGGCGGTTTCGGGTACGTGATCGGCGTGGACCGGGCCGGCCATGCCGACGAGCTGCGCGCGCACGGTGCCGACGTGGTGGTCGACGACCTCGCCGAACTGCTCGACACCGGGCGGCCCGAGTGATCCGGGAACGGGCGTACCCGGTCGAACCGTGGCACGTCCGGGAGACCCGGCTGGACATGGACGTGCTCGCCCAGTCCGAATCGGTGTTCGCGCTGTCCAACGGACACGTCGGTCTGCGCGGAAACCTGGACGAGGGTGAGCCGCACGGGTTGCCCGGCACCTACCTCAACTCGTTCTACGAGTTGCGGCCCCTGCCGTACGCGGAGGCCGGGTTCGGCTTCCCCGAGTCCGGCCAGACCATCGTCAACGTCACGAACGGCAAGCTCATCCGACTGATGGTCGACGACGAGCCGCTCGACGTGCGCTACGGCGAGGTGCTCGCCCACGAGCGGATCCTCGACATGCGCGCCGGCACCCTGCACCGGTCGCTGCACTGGCGTTCGCCGGCCGGCCGCGAGGTCCGGGTGAACACCACCCGGCTGGTCTCCTTCCGGCAGCGCTCGGTGGCCGCGATCCGCTACGAGGTGGAGGTGGCCGACGACAAGCCGCTGCGGTTGATCATCCAGTCGGAGCTGGTGGCCAACGAGACGTTGCCGCCGCAGAGCCGCGACCCGCGCGTCGCCGCCGTGCTGGAGTCGCCGTTGCAGGCGGAGGAGGAGCTGACCACTCCCGCCGGTGGGCTGCTGATCCACCAGACCAAGGTCTCCGGGCTGCGGGTCGCCGCCGCGATGGACCACGAGGTGGCCTCGCCGGCCCGGACGTCCGTCGGCTCCGAAGGCTATGAGGACTGGGTCCGTACCACCGTGGCCTGCGTACTGGAGCCGGGGCAGAAGCTCCAGGTGGTCAAGTACCTGACCTACGGTTGGTCCAGTCGGCGTTCCCTGCCGGCACTGCGCGACCAGGTCGGTGCCGCGTTGGCCGCGGCGAAGCTGGACGGCTGGGACGGGCTGGTTCGTGAGCAGCGGGAGTACCTGGACGAGTTCTGGGACGCCGCCGACGTCGTGGTGGACGGGGATCCGGAGGTGCAGCAGGCGGTCCGGTTCGGCCTGTTCCACGTGCTCCAGGCAGGCGCGCGGGCGGAGCGCCGGCCCATCTCGGCCAAGGGGCTCACCGGTCCCGGGTACGACGGGCACGCCTTCTGGGACACCGAGATGTTCGTCCTGCCGGTGCTGACATACACCCACCCGGCCGCCGTTCGGGACGCGCTGTACTGGCGTTTCTCCACGCTGGAGCAGGCCCGGGAACGGGCGCGCACGCTGAATCTGGCCGGTGCCGCCTTTCCGTGGCGCACCATCGAGGGGCCGGAGTCGTCGGGGTACTGGCCGGCGGGCACCGCCGCGTTCCACATCGCGGCGGGCATCGCCGACGCGCTGCGGCGCTACGTGCTGGTGACCGGCGATCGGCAGCTGGAGCGGGAGATCGGGCTGGAGCTGCTGGTGGAGACCGCGCGGCTGTGGCGCTCGCTCGGGCACCACGACCGTGCCGGCAACTTCCACGTCGACGGGGTCACCGGTCCCGACGAGTACACCGCCGTCAAGAACGACAACATCTACACGAACCTGATGGCCCAGCGGAACCTGCTGACCGCCGCCGAGGCGGCGTCGCGGTACCGCGACGAGGCGTTCCACCTCCGGGTGACCGACGAGGAGGCCGCCGCGTGGCGGGACGCCGCCGCCGCCATGCACATCCCGTACGACGAGGAGTTGCGCGTCCACCAGCAGGTGGAGGGTTTCACCCGGTTGCAGGAGTGGGACTTCGAGCAGACCCCACCGGACAAGTACCCGTTGCTGTTGCACTATCCGTACTTCGACCTGTACCGCAAGCAGGTGATCAAGCAGGCCGACCTGGAGTTGGCCATGCACTGGCGGGGCGACGCCTTCACCAGCGAGGAGAAGTTGCGCAACTTCCTCTACTACGAGCGCCGTACGGTCCGCGACTCGTCGCTGTCGGCCTGCACCCAGGCGGTGCTGGCGGCGGAGGTCGGCTACGCCGATCTGGCGCACAGCTACCTGCGTGAGGCCGCGCTGATGGACCTGCACGACCTGAACGAGAACACCCGGGACGGGGTGCACATGGCCTCGCTCGCGGGTGCCTGGATCGCACTGGTCGCCGGGTTCGGCGGCCTGCGGGACCATGACGGGACGCTGTCGTTCGCGCCGTGCCTGTCCAGCCGGCTCAACGCCCTGTCCTTCTCGCTCCAGTGGTGCGGCATGCGGCTGCGGGTCGACGTACGCGGCCACGACACGACGTACGCCCTGCACCATGCCGCCCCGGACGCGGTCATCGAGTTGCGCCACCACGGCAAGCCGGTGCGCGTCACCTGCGACGAGCCGGTGACCGTACCGAATCCACCGCCGCGTACGGACCTGCCGACGCCGGAGCAGGCGCCCGGTAGGGCACCCCTGCTCCGGCTGCCGGAGAACCCGGCCTGACCCCGCTACCGCATCGTCAGATGGGCTCGCCCTGGGAAGGGCGACCGGTGGCGTCGTGGGGCGTTCTCGCCCGGGGATCGTCGGCCGAACGTGCCTGGGCCGCGTCGTCCGCCCAGTCCCGTCCGCGCCGGTCGTCCTGTTCCCGCCGGTCACGTTCGGCGGCGGACTGCACGGGCTCGCGCTGGTGATGCGCCATGACGGTCCTCGCGATCTGTCGGCGGCGCCGGTGACGCCGGTCCGTCTCTGGTCACCCGTCGGCTACCCGGCGCCCCCCGGCGCAAACCCACTCGCCGGACGCCCGGGGCGTGTTGTCGGTCGGGCCGGGTATCCGGGCCGGTGAGACAGCCCAGGGGAGGCGCGATGGACGTGCGTGGCGAAGCGGCGACGATCCCGGCGGGTGGGGTCCTGCTCCCGGCGGACCTGCTGGTGCCGGCGGAGCCGGCCGGTGCGGTGCTGTTCGCGCACGGCAGTGGCAGCTCCCGGCACAGTCCGCGCAACGCGGCGGTGGCGCACCAGCTCAACGGGGCGGGGCTCGGCACTGTCCTGGTGGATCTACTGACTCCGGCCGAGGACGAACTGGACGCGGTCACCGCCGAGCTGCGCTTCGACATCGGTCTGCTGGCCGACCGTCTCGCCGGAATCGTGGACTGGCTGACCACCGAGCGGCCGTTCGGGCCGAGCCCGGTGGGCCTCTTCGGCGCGAGCACGGGAGCCGCCGCCGCGCTTGTCGCCGCCGCGCGACGACCGGATCTGGTACGCGCGGTGGTGTCCCGCGGTGGTCGTCCCGACCTGGCCGGCTCCGCGCTGGGTCAGGTGCGGGCCGCCACCCTGCTGCTCGTCGGCGGTCTCGACGAGCAGGTGATCACGCTCAACGAACACGCGCTCGGTCAACTGACGTCCCGATCCGAGCTGCGCGTGATTCCCGGTGCGACGCACCTGTTCGAGGAGCCGGGCACGCTGGACCAGGTCGCCGAGGCGGCAACCGGCTGGTTCCACGACCACCTGCACCCGCAACCCGCCTCCGCCTGACATCCCCAGCCACCCGGTCCCCGGCCCCCTGGTCTCCCGCCACGGTGAGGGCGCGGTTTGCGGCATCTAGGGCTCTCACGTCCGTCTGATGGCACGACATGCCGCAAGTCGAGGAGGCCGACGACCGGCCGCCGTCAGGCGGGCTCGGGATCGGGTCCGGCCGGCGACGTCGACGGTCCGGAGGGCGACGATCCCGAGGGGTCGGTCGACGGGCGGGCCGGTGGTTTCTTCGATGGCGGCGAGTCGGGTGCCGGTGGGCCGGACGCCGAATCGGACGCGTTCGCGGCGGCCTGTCGTTGACGCTGGACGCTGTCGATGACCCGCCAGGCGACCGCAACGATCGGAACCGCGACGAAGGCGCCCGCGATGCCGGCGATGAGGGTGCCGGCGGTCACCGCGACCAGGATCACCACCGGATGCAGCCGTACCTGGCGCTTCATCACCAGCGGCTCCAGCAGGTTGCCCTCGATCTGCTGGACGGCGATCACAGCGGCCAGGGTGAGCAGGGCGGTGGTGGGCCCGTTGGCGGCCAGGGCCACCAGCACCGCGACCGCACCGGCCACGGTGGCACCGACGATCGGCACGAACCCGCCGATGAACGTGATCAACGCCAGCGGGAACGCCAGCGGCACCCTGAGCAGCACCAGCGCCAGGCCGATACCGATGGCGTCGATCGCCGCGATCAGCATGGTGCCCCGGCTGTACGAGCCCAGGGTGTGCCAGCCGGTGCGACCGGCCTCGGCGGCGATGTCCCGGTTGGGCCCGGCGGCCCGGCGCAACGTCCAGTGCCACATCTCCCGGCCGTCCTTGAGCAGGAAGAACAGCAGCACCAGGGCGAGCAGGATCGAGCCGACAACCTCGGCCACCGTGCGGGCGCTGGCGACCGGGTCCACCTGCTGCTGGCTGATCGCCTGGCGCAACTGGGCGAGCAGACTGTCCAGCTGCGTGTCGCTGACCGGCAGGGTGGAGGTGACGAAGTCCCGGGTGCGCTCCAGCCCCTGACGCAGTTCCTCGCCCAGTTCGCTGAACTGGTCGGCGGTCAGACTCCACACGAGCGCGCCGACGCCGCCCAGGATGCCGAGCAGGAGCAGGACGCTGAGCAGGGCGGCGAGCGCGGCCGGCAGCCGCAGGCGACGCAACGCCAGTTGCACCGGATCGAGCAGTGCGGCGAGGAAGAGGGTCGCGGCCACGGCGATGGCCAGCGGGGTGACCAGCAGCGTGATCCGGGCCAGCAGGTAGAGCCCGGCGGCGATCACCACCAGGCAGGCGCTCCACACCACCGCCGACCGGACCAGCCAGGGCAGGGCGGCCCAGGTCTGGCGCGGTCCGGCGCCCCGCACCGCCGTCTCGTCGGGCTGGTTCCCGCCATCGCTTGCGACCACGTCGGCCCTCCTCAATGTCCGGCGAGGTCCGTACCCGGTCGACGTCCTTCCGACACTAGTTGCCGGCGACCGGCCCGGAGGGCGTTCGGCTCGCGAGACCCGACTCAGTACGCCGCGACCGGTGCCCGGCCGACGACCGCCGGGATCTCCCGGGTCTGCTCGGCGGCGCCGGGTGCGGTCAGCGGCAGGACCGACTCGCGCTCCTCCACCACCGGCACCAGGGCGGCAGCCGCTTCCTCGCGCAGGGTGCGGGCCGCCGCGGCGGCGAGTTCCGCGGCCCGCCAGGTGGCCTGCTCCCGTTCCCGGGCCGCCCGTTGCCGGGCCAGGAGGTGGTCGCGTACCGCCCGGCGGAGCATCAACTCCTGCTCCACCGGGTGCAACCGGGGGTCCCAGCCGCGATGCGCGAAGACGTCGCTGAGCTGCTCCACCGACAGCTCCCGCCGCCAGTACGCGTCCAGGGCGGCCCGGTGCAGCCAGCGCTCCCGGTCGGCGTACTCGGCGGGGGTGCGGTCGGTCTGCGGCAACGGCATGCCGGCGGCGCGGGAGAGCCGGCGTACGTCCGCCTCGGCCGCCTCGTACGACCGCCACGCCCGCTCGGCCTCGTCCTGTGCGGCGAGCCACTCGTCGCGCCGGTGCCGGGCGGTGGCGTCGGCCCGGTCCGCCGCGATCGTGACCTCCTCGGCCCAGCGCTCCTGGTCACGTCGGTGCTCGGCGAGGTCGGACGGGCTCGGCAGAGCGGCCTCGCGGATGCGGACGCCGGCGTCGAAGCGGAAGAGCCGGGGTCGTAGCAGCAGGCCGGTGACGGCGAGGGTCACCACGCCGAGCAGGCCCAGCCAGATGGCCGCGGCCCGGGGCGCGTCGAGCAGGACGGAGGACAGGGCGGTACGCATCATCAACACCTCGCGGTCGGGATGAGTCGTCGACTGTGGTGGACGCGGGTCGTGACGGCGGGGCAGTTGCCCGGGACGCGGCTGATGCCGTTCCGGGCCGGCCGGATCGGGCTCGCCGGGATGGTCCCGGCATCACCGTGGCAGTGACGCGGTGAGTCGGCTGGTCGCCTGGATCCGCCTGGCGTCTGGCCAGCGCGGCGGCGTCACCTGCTCGATCGGTCGGCCGGACCGCCGTCGGTCAGCCGGTGGGTGGGCCGCGTCGGGTCGATTCGCCCGCGCGAACGGCGGGCACCGGGGCAACGGGGTGACCGACCCGGGCGGCGGCAGCGGATGTGCCGTCGGTGCCTGCGGGCCGGACCGGAGCACTGGTGGCCGGCTCTCGCCACTGGCCGGCGTCGGCCGCCCGCACGGGCTCGACGGTGGGCCGGATGGCCGGCATCGCGGTGGACGGCGAGCCGAGGGCGACGGTGGCGGTCGGTGGTGACACTGCGGTGGCCCTGGCCGGCGGATCGGCCGCGACGGCCCCGCCGAGGCCGACGGCGAGCACCAGTGACGCCAGCGCCAGTCGGGTCAGCTCGCGCAGTGCGCGCAGCGTCGCCGGCCACAGTGGACGGGCGAACGCGGGAGACGGCACGGCACCCAACCTATCCCGCCTTCGGTGGGATCGCAGCGCCGCGTTCGTCCGGGGTGGGTGAAGCACGCCACGTCGTCCGATCAGGAGGGCCGTCGACTCACCCCTCGGCGGTGCCGGTGGCCTGTTCCTTGGTGAAGAGGGCCAGCAGGTCGCCGACCTCGTGGTCGGCCTCCGCCGGGTGACGGAACCGTCCGGCGGGGTTCAGGGTGTACTCGTTGCGCCGCCCCACCCGGGTGCGGTGCAGGTAGCCGCCGGCCTCCAGGTCGGCGACGATCGCCTGGGCGGCACGCTCCGTGACGCCGACCTCGGTCGCGACGTCCCGTAGCCGGGCGGTGGGGTTACGGGCGATGGCGAGCAGGACGTGCGCGTGGTTCGTGAGAAAGGTCCAGTTCCGCGCGTTTTCCCGTGCGTCAGTGCTCGCCATGTCCGCCATCGTATGACCTGCCGTTCGGCTACCTCGGCTCGCGCCGTCGCCGACATCGGCCCGGCCGAGCGCAAGCGTCGACTGATGCATGAAATACATATCACGTATAGGTTGACGTGCGTTATGCCGCGTGTGACCGTGATGGCAGCCCGTGACCAGCGTCGGCCGGGATGACCAGGCATTCCTCCCAGAGATGAGGTGCAGCTGGATGAGTCGACCCGGAACGCCCGGTCCGCAACCAGGGCCGGACCGCGAGGCGCTCAGCGCGGATCATGCCGGTGCCCCGCAGCGCGCCCTCGCCGAACTGCTCGCCGGCAACCACCGATTCGTCACCGACGCGCTGCGGCATCCCAATCAGGACGCCGGGCGTCGGGCCGCCGTCGCGACCGGGCAGCATCCCTTCGCGGTGATCGTCGGCTGCTCCGACTCCCGGCTCGCCGCCGAGATCATCTTCGATCGCGGGCTGGGCGACCTCTTCGTGGTCCGCACCGCCGGGCACACCGTCGGGCCGGAGGTGCTGGGCAGCGTGGAGTACGCGGTGGCCGTGCTGGGCACGCCGCTGGTGGTGGTGCTGGGCCACGACTCGTGCGGTGCCGTCCAGGCGGCCCGCGAGGCACTGGCCACCGACACCACGCCCCCGGGGCATCTGGGTGCCGTGGTCGACGCGGTGGTGCCGAGCCTACGCCGAGCGCAGGACGCCGGGGTGCAGGAGCTGGACGAGATCGTGGACATCCACATCGCGCGAACCGTCGAGACGATGCTGGACTCGTCGGCGACCCTCGCGGCGGAGGTGGCTGCCGGGCGGTGCGCGGTGGTCGGCATGTCGTACCGACTGGCCGCCGGTGAGGTGCGGGCGGTCGCCGCGGAACCCGCCGAACTGGCCGGCGCGATGGCGACCGCGCCCTGATCCGCGACCGACGACGACGTCCGGAACGACGAGGGCCGTTCCGCCACGGTTGGCGGAACGGCCCTCGGTGCGTCGCGCCGGGCGATCAGAGCAGTGACACGTGCACGTGGTCGGTGTGGTTGGACGGGCCGCTGTAGGAACTCCAGCGTTCCGTCGCCGCGAACCAGATCTGGCGGTTCCAGATCACGTAGTAGACGCCCAGCCGGTCGGCGTTGCGGACCAGGAAGGCCGCCAGGTTGTTGCCGTAGATCCGGGTGTCGTTGTTGTGCCACGGGCTGAAGCCGCTGTTCTGCAACGACCAGTCACAGGCCCGACCCTTGGGGTGCTCGAACTTGTCACCCGGCCGGAAGCAGCCGACGAACCGGTTGAACCCGGCCCGCTTGACCTCCTTGTACATGTGCAGCGTCCGGGGCGTGATGCAGCCCGACGTGGTGGGGTCGTTCTGACTGCACGACTCGGGCTTCCACCCGCCGTCCGAGGAGCGGTTCGGCCCGATCCGGGCCACCGGCGAGGTGGCGTCCACCAGTCCGCCGGTCAGGCCGACGCCGCCGACCAGCCGGAGGGACTTCTCCGCCTCGCTCTTCTTGCGCGCCATGTCGTTGGTCAGCTTCTTCTGCTCGCGCACCTCGGCGTCGAGCGCGAGCTTGGCCTGCTCGGCGCGGAGCTTTATCGCGTTGACCTCGCCCAGCTTCTTGTCGTTCACCAGGTTCAGCTCGTCGAGCGCCGAGGCCCGGTTGATGAACGAGTCCGGTGCGCCGCTCTGCAACAACATGGCGATCGCGCCGACCCGGCCGGTCCGGTAGGACTGGGTGGCGATCTCGGCGACCTGGGGAGCGAGCGCGTCCAGGTCGGCCTGCGCGGCACGGACCTCGACCGCCAGCTGGAGCTGGCGCTTCTTGGACTTCTCCAGCTTGGCCTTGGCCTTGGAGTAGTCCCGGGTGGTCGCCTCGATCAGATCGTTGAGCATCGGCGGGTCGTCGTCGTGCTCCGCCGGTTTGGGGTCGTTCGGTGCGGCCGTGGCCGGCATCGGGCCGGCGAACACGGCGAACGCGGCGAACACGGCCACCACGGGTGTCAACCAGCGGCGTAGGGGTGCCGTCACTGTTTTCCCTTCCATCGACCGCCGACCGGGTTAGCTGACGGGTTCGGGACGGAAGTGGCCCCTACCGCTTTCGCGGATTCACCCCACCTACCTGGGTCCCCGGCTCGCCTGAGGGCGATTGGGCGGTGGCACCGCAGGCGCCGCTGCGCGCCTTCGGCGGTGACCGGCAGTGAGGTTACCCGACAGTCCATCTGTGCTTCTACGCCCCGAACCCGACTAGATGCGTCATTTCGTAATCGCTTTGAGTGACCAGCGACACGGTTTCGAGCCGCATCGGCAGGGGCGGTCACGTTGAGGAGTGTCACCATGTGGTGTCCGTGCTCCTGTCCGGGTCGGGCCACCCCGAGGGGGTGGCGGGGGACGTGTTTCGGGTGGGTGGGGTGCTCAGGGCGCGGAGCGCCTCGGCCCGGTCCGTCGCCGGCCGGGGGACCAGGGGGGTGGGTTCACCGGTGCGGGCACCGGCCTCGCCGCGTCCGGCGGTGGTGACGACCGCCGCCAGCGCCGTGGTCAGCGGCACCGCGGCGATCAGCCCGAGCGTGGCCACCACGCTGCGGACGATCTCCGTGGTGAGGAACTCGCTGGTCACGATCTGGCCCAGCGCGCGGGAGTCCGCGGTCAGCAGGAGCAGCAGTGGCAGCGAGGCCCCGGCGTACGCCAGCACGATGGTGTTCACCACCGAGGCGATGTGGGCCCGCCCGACCCGGGTGGCCGAGCGGTACAGCTCCCGGCGGGAGAGGTTCGGGTTGGCGTGACGCAGTTCGTTGACCGCGGCGGCCTGGGTGACCGTGACGTCGTCGAGCACGCCCAGCGAGCCGATGATGATGCCGGCCAGCAGCAGGCCGTGCAGGTCGACATCCCCCCGGAACATGGACAGGGTGGTGGCGTCCTCGCTGCCGAATCCGGTCAGGTGGGTGGCCCCGGTGGCGGCCAGCCCGAGCAGCCCGGTGAGGACCAGACTGGCGAGCGTGCCGAGCACGGCCACCGAGGTCTGCGCGGAGATGCCGTGGGTCAGATACAGCACCACGAACATGATCAACGAGGCGCCGACGATGGCGACCGCGAGCGGCGGCCGGCCGGCGCTGATGCCGGGCAGCACGAAGGTCAGCAGGATCGCGAAGCTGGCCGCCAGGCCGCCCAGCGCCGCCAGGCCCCGTAGCCGCCCGAAGGCGACGATGGCGGCGGCGAAGAGCACGGCCAGCCACACCAGCGGCTTGCCGCGCTGGTGTTCGGCGATGTTGTAGGTGCTGATCGACGGATCCTCCGGGTCGATGAGCGAGACCAGGATGATGTCGTCGCCGACGTCGACGCGGGGTGCCCCCGGCCCGGCCGGGATGGGCGTCTGCACCTCCTGGCCGGCGTCCGGGCCGGTCTGCACCCGCACGGTGACCGTGCCGCAGGGGCCCGCCGCGGTTGTCGGGGTGCCCTCGGGCACTGCCGGGTTGGACGGGCAGGGCTCGCTCACCACCCGGGTGACCGTGCCGTGGTAGCGGGGGGCGTCGTCGGTGGCCTCGGGACGTGGGGCGTCCCGGGGCCAGAGCACGATCGCGGCGACCAGGGTGGCGAGGAAGAGGGGCACCACCGTCACGACGAGGATCCGCCGCACCCCGGGCGGGGTGGGCGGAGCGGAACGGGTGTGGTCGGCGCCCATTCAGTGTCTCCCAACGATTCCAGGGCTGAGTACGTGTCGATGGGCGAGACGGTTCAGTGCCGCCGGAGGACCGTGTCGAGGGGCAGCCCGAATGGCCGGAAGGTGGCGGGGCGGCTGCGTACCGTGAGCTGGGGAGGGGTTCGCGACGGCGGCGGGGGCGGGTGCCCGCCAGCGACCTCGGGCCGCGCGGCACGGATTTCGGCTGGCCATCGTGTGCGAATGGTAACCAGCCCGACCTCCCGACGCCGCTCGCGAGGGTATGTCGGCGGGTCGGGTCAGCCGCGCTTCATGAGCCGGCCCACGGCGGCCATCATCTCGGACGCCATCTCGTCGGCGCGCCCCTCGGCGGCACCTTCGTGCATGCAGTGCCGGGCGTGCCCGTCGAGCAGGCCGAGGGCGACCTTGTCCAGCGCGGCCTGGATGGCGGAGATCTGGGTGAGCACGTCGATGCAGTAGCGATCGTCGTCGACCATCTTCTCGATGCCGCGCACCTGGCCCTCCACGCGGCGCAACCGGGCCAGGAGTTGGTCCTTGCTGGCGGTGTAGCCACGGACCGGCGCGGGTGTGCTCATGCCGACAAGAATAACCTACCCCCAGGGGGTATGGTACGGTCGATGCCGGAGATACCCCCGGTGGGTATCGGGTGGTGGCCCACCCTGGCGAACTGGTGAGGAGAGTCGCATGGTCAGCACGACGTACCAGGTGCAGGGCATGACCTGCGGGCACTGTGTCAACGCGGTCAGCACCGAGCTCGGTGCGATCGAGGGAGTCAGCGACGTCCAGGTCGACCTGGCCACCGGTCAGGTGACCGTCACCAGCGACCAACCGCTCTCCGGCGACGCGGTGCGTGCCGCCGTGGACGAGGCCGGATACGAGCTGGTCGGCGTCTGAGCCGGCCGACAGGCGGAACCGAGGAGTCGACCATGAACACGGCGACGAAGCTGAGCGGCTTCGCGCTCGGCCTGGCGGCGGTCTTCGGCGCGGCGTACGGGGTGGGGCAGCTGACCGGCCCGGTGAACGTGCTCGCCGCCGACCACGACAGTGCGGGCACCGGTCACGGGGGCGACGTCCGCGCCCAGGGCGACACCGGGCGAGCGGCGGGGACGGTCGGGGAAGGGGAGGCTGGGCACCTGCCCGGCGGCCTGCTCGTCTCCGACCGTGGCTACACCCTGGTGCCGGTCGACGCGCCGCCGGGTGAGTTCGCGTTCCGGATCACCGGCCCCGACGGCCGGCCGGTGACCGGATTCGACGTCAGCCACGACGAACGGATGCACCTCATCGTGGCCCGCCGCGACCTGTCCGGCTTCCGGCACGTGCATCCGGAGCTGGCCGGAGACGGTACCTGGCGGATCGCCTCGCCGCTGGACTCCCCGGGTGTGTGGCGGGCCTTCGCGGACTTCACCCAGACCGGCGGTGACCCCATGACGCTCGGCGTCGACGTGACCGTCCCCGGGACGTTGACCGAGCGTGAGCTGCCCGCTCCGGCGAGCAGCGCCACCGTCGACGGTTACACGGTCACCCTCGCCGGCACCCCACGGCCCGGGCACCCCACCACGCTGACGCTCACCGTCAGCCGCGACGGCACGCCGGTGACCGATCTGGAGCCGTATCTCGGCGCGTACGGTCACCTGGTCGCGCTGCGCCGGGGCGACCTGGCCTACCTGCACGTACACCCCGAGGGCACCCCGGGAGACGGGCGGACCGCCTCCGGACCTCGGGTCAGCTTCGCCACCGAGTTCCCCTCGGCCGGGGCGTACCGGCTCTACCTCGACTTCCGGCACCGGGGCGTGGTGCATACCGCCGAGTTCACGGTGCGGGTCGGTGACCCGGGCGGTGCCGCAGCGCCGACCGACGGGCACGCCACCCCCGGTCCCGAGGACGGGCACGGCAGCCCCGGGCACGGGCACGACTGACGGGACGAACCATGAGCACGAGCCGACCCCTGACCGCCGCGCCGCACCTGATCGAGCTGGCCATCGGCGGGATGACCTGCGCGTCCTGCGCCGCCCGGATCGAGAAGAAGCTCAACCGGATGGACGGCGTACGGGCCACCGTCAACTACGCCACCGAGAAGGCGACGGTCTCCTACGCCGCCCCGGTCACCCCGGACGACCTGGTCGCCACGGTCGAGAAGACCGGCTACCAGGCCAGCCTGCCGCCACCGCCCACCCCGGCCGGGCCGGCAGTCGCCGAACCGGTGGACCCGCTGCCCGCCCTGCGTACCCGGTTGTGGGTCTCGGTGGCGCTGAGCGTCCCGGTGATCGTGTTGGCCATGGTGCCGGCCTGGCAGTTCACCTACTGGCAGTGGCTGTCGCTGACCCTGGCCGCCCCGGTGGTGGTCTACGGCGGGCTGCCCTTCCACCGGGCCGCGCTGGTCAACCTGCGGCACGGCGCCGCGACCATGGACACCCTGGTGTCGCTGGGCACGCTGGCCGCCCTGGGCTGGTCGGTGTGGGCGCTGTTCCTCGGCACCGCCGGCACCCCGGGAATGACCCATCCGTTCAGTTTCGACATCGGCCGCACCGACGGCTCCGGCAACATCTATCTGGAGGCGGCCGCCGGGGTGACCACATTCATCCTCGCCGGCCGTTACTTCGAGGCGCGGGCGAAGCGAACCGCCGGGGCGGCCCTGCGGGCGCTGCTGGAACTGGGCGCCCGGGACGTGTCCGTGCTCCGTGACGGGGTGGAGACCCGGATACCGGTGGACCAGCTCGTGGTGGGCGACCGCTTCGTGGTGCGGCCCGGCGAGAAGATCGCCACCGACGGGACGGTGGAGGAGGGCTCCTCGGCGGTCGACGCCAGCCTGGTCACCGGCGAGTCGGTACCGGTCGAGGTGGCAACTGGTGACGCGGTGATCGGCGGCTGCGTCAACGCCGGTGGGCGACTGGTGGTCACCGCGACCCGGGTCGGTGCCGACACCCAGCTCGCCCAGATGGCCCGCCTGGTCGAGCAGGCGCAGAGCGGCAAGGCCGCCGCCCAGCGGCTCGCCGATCGGATCTCCGGGGTCTTCGTGCCGGTCGTGATCGCGCTGGCCGCCGGCACGCTCGGCTGGTGGCTGGGTGCCGGTGCCGGACCGGCCGCCGCGTTCACCGCCGCCGTGGCAGTGCTGATCATCGCCTGTCCGTGCGCCCTCGGTCTGGCCACACCGACCGCGTTGCTGGTCGGCACCGGCCGTGGCGCACAGCTCGGCGTACTGATCAAGGGGCCCGAGGCGCTGGAGTCCACCCGGCGGTTGGACACCGTGGTGCTCGACAAGACCGGCACCGTGACCACCGGCCGGATGAGTCTGCTCGCGGTGACCCCGGCCGGCGGCGAGCGACGCGACGAGGTGCTGCGGTTGGCCGCCGCCCTGGAGAGCGGCTCGGAGCACCCGGTCGCCCGGGCGGTGGTGGCCGGGGCCGCCGAGGTCGGCGCGCTGCCGCCGGTCACCGACTTCGCCAACGTGGCCGGACTGGGCGTCTCCGGCACCGTGGACGGCCGTCAGGTGCTGCTCGGCCGGGGCCGGCTGCTGCGCGAGCGGGGTCTGGTCGTACCGGACGACCTTGCCGGGGCGGCGACCGACGCGGAGGCGGCGGGGCGTACGGCGGTGCTGGTGGGCTGGGACGGCCGGGCCCGGGGCCTGCTCGCCGTCGCCGACCAGGTGAAGCCGACCAGTCGGGAGGCGGTACGGCGGCTGCGCGCGCTCGGCCTGTCACCGGTGCTGCTCACCGGTGACAACGCCACGGTCGCCCGGGCGGTGGCCGCCGAGGTGGGCGTCGACGAGGTGATCGCGGAGGTGCTGCCGACGGAGAAGGTCGAGGTGGTCGCCCGGTTGCAGGGCGAGGGCCGGGTGGTCGCGATGGTCGGCGACGGGGTCAACGATGCCGCCGCGCTGGCCCGGGCGGATCTCGGCCTGGCGATGGGCACCGGCACCGACGTGGCGATCGAGGCGTCCGACCTGACTCTCGTCCGGGACGACCTGCTGGCCGCGGTGGACGCCATCCGGCTGGCCCGCAACACCCTCGGCACCATCAAGGGCAACCTGTTCTGGGCGTTCGCCTACAACGTGGCGGCCCTGCCGCTGGCCGCCGCCGGGCTGCTCAACCCGATGATCGCGGGAGCGGCGATGGCGTTCTCGTCGGTGTTCGTGGTGGCCAACAGCCTCCGGCTGCGCCGGTTCCGCGCGGTTTCCTGAATTTCCGGTTGGTTACCGCCCGGCTGGGTACCTGACTGCACGTAGCGACAGGCACCCCCGGGAGGCTGACATGGGCGTCGAGGACAAGTTCAACAACACCGCCGAGAACACCGGTGGCAAGATCAAGGAAGGCGTGGGTCGCGCCACCGACGACGAGCAGCTGGAGGCCGAGGGTCGTGGCGACCAGATGAGCGCCAACCTCAAGCAGGCCGGCGAGAAGATCAAGGACGCGTTCCGCAAGTAGTCAGGTACGCGGCACGGACGCCGGGTCGGCTCACGCCGGCCCGGCGTCGCACTGTGCTCAGGCGCCCAACGGCCGGCCGCCGGTGAGTCGCAGGGTGAACCCCTCGGCGTCGCGATGGTAGGTGACGTGGTTGCAGGACTGGTGGGTGATCCACAGGCCCAACCCGCCCGGCGTCCCGTTGACCGACGGCAGCAGCCCGGCGTACGGATCCTGCGGCCCGGTACCGGCATCGCTGACGGTGGCCACGATCCGGTCCGCGCCCAGCCACAACCGGAACCGGACCGGGGGACGGCCGTGCCGCAGCCCATTGGTGACGGTTTCGCTGACGGCGACGACGAAGTCGTCGAACTCGTCGTCGGGTAGCCCGCCCTGGCCGGCCTGGTGCACGGCCGCGCGAGCCTGCGCCGCCGTCGGGTCGAGCAGATCGACAAGGGGCGGGGCCGCCTGGATCGGGTCGGGTGGCATCGGGCGCACCTGGCGGAGGAACGTCTCCGGGGCGACGTAGTCGCCACTCGGCACGTGCCGCCCGTCCGGGGTGGCGAAGCAGGGGTGGGTGGCGGCGACGTCGGCCAGCACGCCGGGTGCGGTGGTCCGGGTGTCGTACGCGCACATGCTCCACAACGGCCAGTCGTCGTATGCGCGGTTGATCGCCGACTCGTACCGGGCCCACCAGTCCCAGGTGGGGCCGAGACCGAGCGACGGCACCTCACCGATGATCCGGATCTGGGTGGCGCCGTCGGCGACCAGGTCGGCGAGGAGTTGGCGGTACATCCGGATGGCGGCGGTGGGCCGGCCGTAGACGTCACCGCCGGACAGGAACTCGACCTTCGTGTCGGCGGGCAACGCGGCGCGGACCAGGTTGCCGGTGCGTTCGCCGAGGGCGACGAACGTGGGCTCGTTCGCCTCGACGCCGCCGACCAGGAACGGCACCACGACGGCCAGCAGTTCCGCGTCGGAGCCGTAACAGACAGCCTCGTGGAGATAGCCGGTGTGCCCGGCGGCCGCACCGGTCCTCACCGGGCCACCTCCACCCGCAGGTCGGGCAGGTCCAGCAGGGCGGCGAGCCGGGCCACCCCGGGGCGGGCGGCCCGCAGCACGACGGTCGCGTGCCGGTCCCGGGCGTACTCGCTCAGGTGGATGAGCGCCCGATGGTCGAGGAAGCGGAGCCCGTGGGCGTCCAGCACCAGTTCGTTGTCGACGGGTCGCAGGTCCGCGCGGTCGAGGGCGGTGCGGAACAGGTCGTGGTTGGACGGGTCCAGCTCACCGGCGAGCGCGGTCTGTCCCTGGCTCAGCGGCACGGCGTACAACCGGAACAGCAGCTGGCCGAGGTTGTGTTCCGGGTGCAGGCAGGCCAGCTCGGCGACCGCCGGCTCACCCAGCCGCGAGCGGTCGTACGCGCACATGGCCCGGAACGCCTCGGTGCGCATCATCTCGTTCACCCGATGCTCGTAACGGGCGAACGCGTCGCGCTGAGCGGGGGTGCGGACCAGTTCGGTGGCGTCGGCGGCCACCCGCAGGCCGGTGTATCCGTCGGCCACCGCCTCCCGGGTGGCGTTGCGGTAGGCCGCGACCTGACTCGCCGGGTCGATCGTCGCCGTGCTGCCGTACGCCCCGTCGAGGGAGCGGACCTGGGCGGCACCCGTCAGCAGCGCGTCGGCGAAATCCCGGGCACCGAGCAACTGGTCCCGGACCGGCTCGGCGGGACCGGAGACGATGAGCCACACCCGCTCGCCGGCCGCCAAA
Organism: Micromonospora palythoicola; assembly: GCF_036689795.1. NCBI lineage: Bacteria > Bacillati > Actinomycetota > Actinomycetes > Micromonosporales > Micromonosporaceae > Micromonospora > Micromonospora palythoicola. The sequence goes on from NZ_JBAGKI010000007.1 coordinate 110,850, forward strand.
CCGTCGCGTAGGAACTCCACGGCATGGGTCACGAACCCGGCCGGGTCGTCATAGGCCCAGCACAGGTGCCGGTACCGCGGCTGCTGGTCAGTCAGCACGGCACTCCGCTCGCTCACGTGAGGTGCCCCATCAGTGCAGTCTACGGCGTCGTCCGAGGCGGGTCCGAACTGCGACTCCTCCGATTGTCGGTCCGGCCGGGAACCAACCGGCGGTTTCGACCGACCAATACGGCGATGACAGCCGTGACCGACGACATCAGCGAACATGCGCTTGCCGCGGGCCGGGGCGACCAAGCCGCCGCGGCGGCTTTCGTGCGGGCCACGCAGCACGACGTACGGCGGTTCCTGTCCCACCTGCCCGGCGTCCGGGAGGTCGACGACCTGGTCCAGGAGACGTACCTGCGGGCCTGGCGGGCACTGCCGTCGTTCGCGGGTCGGTCCACGGCACGGACCTGGCTGCTGGCCATCGCCCGCCGGGTCGCGGTGGACCAGGTACGCGCCGCCACCTGCCGGCCACGGACCGCGAACCTCGGCGACTGGCAGGCCGCCGCCGAGAGCACCCCGACCGGAGTGCGCGCCGGGGTGGACGAGCAGGTGGTGCTGCGTCGGCTGCTCGACGGCCTCGCGCCCGAGCGTCGGGAGGCGTTCGTGACGACCCAACTGCTCGGCCTGTCGTACGCCGAGGCCGCGAAGGTGTGTGACGTGCCGGTCGGCACCATCCGGTCCCGCGTGGCCCGGGCCCGGGAGGACCTGGTCACGGCGTTCAGGTCGGCCGAGCAGCCGACCGACCGCCCCGGTGCCGCCAGCTGAGCCGTTCGTCGTCAGGCGGCCCGCCGCTGGTCATGGCTGCCGTCGCCCCGGCCGGCACCGCTGCCGGACCAGGCCGGCCCGTGGTGCGCCTGAGCCGAGTACGGCGGCAGCAGCCGCAGCGGAGCGGGCTCGTCGATCTCGTCGAGGCGTAGCCGCCAGCGGGACCGCTCCGGTTGGTGCCGGTCGCCCGGTTCGCCGGGCTGGCGGGAGCTGCGCGCCAGCAGCACCGTGATCAGGTAACCGACCACCAGGAAACCGTGGCTCACCAGCCGTTGCACCTCGACCTGCGAGGCGACGAGGTCGTTGACCGACAGCAGCACCAGGGTCACCACGAAGGCGCCGAGCATCGGCAGCAGCCCGGACGGCGAGGTGCGGCGCAACGCGACGAAGAGGAACCCCGCGCCGACCGCGACGTTCCAGGCGGCGGACTCGTGCCACAGGTGCTGGCCGGTGGAGTGCAGGTGCTCGGCGGCCCCGGTCCGGCCGATCTGCGCCAGCCCGAGCACCAGTTGCACGGCACCGAGCAGCCCCAGGGCGGCGCGCAGCGCGTTGACCAGGGTGAGCCGCCGGCTGGCTGCCGACCACAAGCGTCCCGGCATCCCGATGCGGGCGAGCCTGCGACGCCCTCGCTCTGGCGGCGGCGCGGCGGCGAGGATCGCCTCGGTCAGATCCGGCTGCGCGGTCACCACCCGGGTACGCGCCCGGCGGGTCACTCTCGCCGCCGAGTCCAGCCAGGTCCGGCAACCGGCGCACGTCTCCAGGTGCTCGCCGACCCTGCGCTGCTCGTCCGCCGTGACCTCACCGTCCAACTCCGCCGACAGAATCTCCCGCCACTGCTCACACCGCATGTACCAATAGTCGCTCCCCGGGCCGGCATGGTTCCCGGCCGGGATCGACGGAACCGGCCGACGCCGAGGTCAGCGCCGCTCAGGTGCTGCTCGGTGCGGTGCGAGGTCTTTCGTCGACGTCATCGACCGGGCAGGCTGCCGAGCAGCACGGCCCGCGTCGACCGGTGGCTGAGACCCTCGGCGACGCTGCCGAGCAAGCGGTCACCGATCCCGTGTCCGTGTCGGCCGACCACCAGCAGGTCCACCTCTCGGTCGTCGGCGACCGTGAGCAGGGCGTCGACGGGATGGCCGGTGACGATCACGGTGGTGGGCCGAGGCAGCCCCTCGGGCAGCCCGGCGGCCCGCTCGTCGATCATGCGGCGGGCCCGCTCGTGCTCCCGCCGGGACTCGGCGTCGGACAGGTCTGGGCTGGTGACGGTGACCAGGACGAGTTCGCTGGTGCTTCCGGTGAGGGCGCGGGCGATGGCACGCAGCGCCCGGTCGGAGTGCTCGGAGCCGTCCACGCCGACCAGCACGCGCAGCCCGGTGCCGACCGCCTCGGACGGTCGGTGGCGTACGTCGACCACGTGCGGACGGGCCCGGCCCCGCTCGACGGCGATCGGCACGAACAGCGGCCCGAGCAGCGCACCCACCAGATACCAGAGCGGGCTGCGGTGCCCGCCACGAGTGACGAAGAGCGCCGCCGTGCCCAGACCGACGGCCAGCCACAACACCGCCACCAGCCCCAGATACCACCACTCAGACACGGCACACCTCGCCGAGGATTCGGCGCGTGGACGCGGTCAGGACGGCCATACCCAGGACTACCCCACCAGACCGCGGGTAAGCGCACGATTCGTCCGCCGCGAGGAGGTTGCCGGGGTGCCGCGTCCGTTCGTCAACTGGTCCGGCAGTCTGACCTTCACCCCGTCCGGCTACGCCGAGCCGGCCGACGAGGACGAGGTACGCGAGCTGGTGTTACGGGCCCGCGAGTCGGGACACACGCTGCGCCCGGTCGGCTCTGGCCACTCGTCGAGCCCGCTGGTGCGTACCGACGGCACCCTGGTCAGCCTGCATCGGATGGCCGGTGTGATCGACAAGGCCGGCGACCGGGCCACCGTCCGGGGCGGTAGCCGACTCAAGGAACTGGGCGAGGGCCTCTACAAGGCCGGGCTGGCGATGGAGAACCTCGGCGACGTGGACTACCAGTCGATCGCCGGGGCCACCGCCACCGGTACCCACGGCACCGGCCTCGGCTTCGGCAACCTCTCCACCCAGGTGTCGGAGGTACGTCTCGTCACGGGCACCGGCGAGGTGCTGAACGTCTCCGCCACGAGCAACAGTGAGCTGCTGCCCGCCGCCCGGCTCTCCCTCGGCGCACTGGGCGTGATCACCCAGCTCACCCTCGACCTGGAGGCCAGCTACGAGTTGCGCCGACGCTCCTGGTGCGCCCCGATCGAGTGGACCCTCGACCACCTGGCCGAGTTGCAGCACACCAACCGCAACATCGACTTCTACTGGTACCCGCGCAGCGACCTCACCCAGATCCGCACCATGAACCGGGTCGACGGGGTGGCCGCGCGGTCGACGTGGGCGGCCCGTCGGGTGCCGGAGTGGAACGGGTGGCAGGAGCCCAGGGAACTGGAGGTCGGACCGACCCACGACACCATCCCGCAGCACCGGGATCTGCGCTTCGAGGAGATCGAGTACATGCTCCCGTCGGAGGCGTTCCCGGCCTGCTTCGCGGAAGTCCGGCGCCGGATCCTGAACCGACACCGGCGGACCGTCGGCTGGCGGGTACTGGTCCGCAGCATCGCCGCCGACGACATCTGGCTCAGCAACGCGTACGGTCGCACCACCACCACCATCGCCTGCCTGCACAACGCCGCACTGCCGTACGAGGAGTACTTCCGGGACATGGAGGCCGTCTTCCGGCAGTACGGCGGACGACCGCACTGGGGCAAGAAGCACTGGATGACCGCCGGCGACCTGCGCCCACTCTTTCCCCGATGGGACGACTTCCAGGTGGCCCGCCGCCGCCTCGACCCGGACGGAGTGTTCCTCACCCCGGACCTGGCCCGACTGCTGGAGGAGGCGTGATGTCCCAGGTGTGGGCGGTGCCGGGTGGCCACGTGCCGTTCGGTGGCACCGGCGGCGAGCCGCAGTTCACCAGCTTCGACAAGTTGTGCGTGTTGAACACCACCGACTCGGTGGCGGAGGTGAGCCTGCACTTCTACTACGAGGACGCCGAACCGGTCGGGCCGTACCGGTTCGCCGTCGGTGCCCGACGGATCCGGCACGTACGGATCAACGACCTGATCGATCCGGAAGCCGTCCGCCTCGATCGCCCGTACGGCTGCGTGCTCACCTCACCGGTGCCGGTGGTGGTGCAGTTCCTTCGGCAGGACACCCGCTTGCCGGGCACGGTGGCCCTCACCGGGACCATGGCCCACCCCGTCGGCTAGCCGAGGAACGTCTCGGCGTCCGGTGGGCGCGCCAAGGCCGGCTGCGGCGCGGTCATCCCAGCAGGTCGCGACGGCGGTTGCCGAGCCGGCCGAGGGCGGCGGCGGCGATCGCGATCGCGATCATGACGCCCGCCGCCGTCCAGTCGGGTGACTCGGCCGGAACCGCCGCCAGGTGGGCGAACGGTGAGCTGGCGGCCACCCATCCGGGCAGGTCGACACTGTCGGCGAGCACGTGGAGCAGGAAGCCGCCGACAGCGGGTAGCACGCCGACGGCCGCGGTGGCCCGGGGCAGCCAACCGAGCGCGAGTGTCGCCGCACCGAGGCAGAGCAGTACGACCGGCAGCACGTTCCAGGTGCCGGCCAGGGCCGCGGTCAGCGGCAGCGGAGCGTTCACCAGAGCGGCACCGAGCCAGGTCGCCGTCGCCGCCACGGTGACGAGGACGGCCACCCCGGCGAAGGTGGCCAGCGTCTCGGCGGTCAGCAGCCGGTTGCGGCGGACCGGCTGTGCGTACAGCGACGTCAACCGGCCGTCCGTCTCGGCGGCCACGAACTCGGCGAGCCGGGACGCGGCGAAGACCCCGACCGGCACGGCGAGCAGGACGAACAGGGATGAGGTGTAGCCGCGTACGCTGCCCAACTCGGTGAAGCCGGCCTGGGCGGCCAGTTCGGCGAAGCGCGGATTGTCCGCCAGGAAGCGGCTCATCGACGTCGCCAGCAGCCCGATCAGCAGGAAGTACGCGCCGATGCCGGCGGACCAGCCGGCCAGCGGGCGCGCCATCCGGCGTACCGCGAAACCGTCGATCGTGCCCAGCAGCAGCGTGCGGGGCGGCCGGCCGGCCGGCGGGGCGACCAGCCCGGCCCGCACGTCGCGGCGTCCGGCCAGCGTCATCGCCGCCGCACCGAGCAGGAGCGCGGCACCGGCGAGCACGAGCAGCGGCAGCAGCCGGTCGTCGTGGTAGGGGCGGACGAGGGCGAGCAGCCCGTACGGCGACAGCCAGCGCAACCACCCCAGCGCGGCGACGCCGTCGCCGACCATCCGGGCCAGCAGCCCGACGCCGAGCACGGCCAGGGCCGACCCGCTCGCCCCGGCCCGGGTGGGCATCACCTGCGCGCTCACCAACGCGGTCGACACGGCGAACAGGGCGACCAGCACGAGACCGGCCGCGTACCGGAGAGCGCCACCCGGTGGTGTGCCGGCCGCGACGAGCACGACGCCCGCCGCGCCGCCGGCGGTCACCACGGCGGCGGCCAGGACGGCGAGGTGCCGACCGAGCACGGTCGGCACCGCCAACCGGCCGGCCAGCAGGAGGTCCCACCGGCCGCTCTCCTCCTCGCCCCGGGTGACCCGGGTGGTGGCGAGCACCCCCCACACCGAGAGCAGGACGGCCAGTACGGTGCCGGTCCGCCAGACGGTGAACCCACCGGGGGTGTCCAGCGCGAACGGTTCGCCGAAGAGAGTGCGGACCGCCGGGTTCTCGGCGAGGGTGGCCAGCGCGGCGGCGTCGAGCGCGGTGCCGGCCGTGCTCTCGTACCCGGCGACGACGACGGCGGTGACGCCGGCCGCCACCGCGGACACGACGAGCGTGGGTCGGCGGACCTGGCGCAGCGCGAGCCGGGTGACGGCGGCCCGGGCGGCACCCGCGTCACCGGCTCCGATGGCGCTCATCGGCCCTCCTCGCCGTAGTAGTCGAGGAAGATCTCCTCCAGCGTGGGCTCGCGCATGGTGAGCGTGGTGACGTCCGCCGCCGCCAGGGCCCGCAGGGCCGGGCCGGGCGGCCCGGTGAGGGTGAACCGCAGCGCGGCCCCGTCGGCCTGAACGCCGTCGACCCCTGCCACGTCGGTCAACTCGGGCACGGGACCGGCGAACCGCACCAGCACCTCGGTGCGGTGCAGCCGACGCAACTCGGGCATGGTGGCGACCTCGACGAGGCGTCCGGCCCGCAGGATGCCCACCCGGTCGCAGACGGCCTCCACCTCCGCCAGTTGATGGGAGGAGAGGAACACCGTGCTCCCGGCGTCGCGGGCCTCGACCACGGCGCGGCGGAACTCGCGCTCCATCAGCGGGTCCAGACCAGCGGTCGGTTCGTCCAGCACGAGCAGCGGCGCGCGGGTGGCGAACGCGGCGACCAGCGCCACCTTCTGCCGGTTGCCGGTGGAGTAGGCCCGCCCCGGCTTCGACAGGTCGAGTGCGAACCGCGCCACCAGTTCGTCGCGGTAGGCGACGTCGACGCCGGGGCCGGTCGAGCCGAGCAGCTCCAGGATCTCCGCGCCGGTCAGCTGCGGCCACAGCGTCACATCGGCCGGAACGTAGGCGATCCGCTGGTGTGCCGTGGCCACCGCGGCGGCGGGAGTTCCGAAGATCTGCGCCTGTCCGGCGGTCGGACGAGCCAGGCCGAGCAGCAGCCGGATGGTGGTGGACTTGCCCGCGCCGTTGGGACCCAGGAAGCCGAACACCTCGCCGGCGGTGACGGTCAGGTTCAGATCGTCGAGGGCGAGCAGCGAACCGTAGCGCTTGGTCAGGTGCTCGGTGCGGATGGCGGGCGGCTGCACGGCGGCCTCCGTGGGATGAGGGACACGACCGCCGACCAGGCTTCCCGGCACACCAGCCTCACCGTAGGGCCCGTGTCAATGCCCCGACCCGATCAGCCAGCCGACCGGACGAGGACCGGCGGCGATTCGTCACCGGTGTCCGGCGGTGGTGCCGGGGGCAGGGCAGCCGTGGGGGCGTCCGGGTGGCGCCGAGTCCTGGCCCGCCGCTCCGGGTCACCGGTCTCGCCGCGCCAGTGGGCCAGCCGACCGGCGCGGGCGACCGCCCGCAGCCGACGTTCCGCACGGTCCCGGACGTGTGGCGTGGTGACCACGAGCAACTGGTCACCACGACGTAGTCGGGTGTCCGGCTCGGGTACGAAGGCGGTGCCGTCGCGGACCACGAGGGTGATCGCGGCCGGCGGAGGCAGCCGCAGTTCGCGGATGTGCACGCCGTGCATCCGGGAGTCGGCCTCGACGGTGAGGTGCAGCAGGTCCGCGTCGATGGCGTCCAGCGGTGCGGACTCGACCTGAAGGTCCGGGCCGATCCCGGCCGAGCTGAGCCGCAGCCGCTTGGCCAGCCACGGCAGCGTCGGAGCCTGGACCAGCGTGAACACCACCACCAGCACGAACACGATGTTGAACAGCTGCCCGCTGCCACCGACCCCGGCCACGACGGGGATGGTGGCCAGCACGATGGGTACGGCACCACGCAGACCGGCCCAGGACAGCAGCACCTGTTCGCGGAGCGGGATCCGGAACGGCAGCAGGGTGATCAGCACCGACATCGGCCGGGCGAGCAGCAGCAGCACCAGGCCGACGGCGAGGGCGGGCAGGATCGCGGCGGGCAGCTCGCTGGGATTGGCCAACAGGCCGAGCATGACGAACAGCCCGATCTGCGCGATCCAGCCGAGTCCCTCGGCCACCGACACGGTGGCCCGGCGGTGCGCCAGCCGGGCGTTGCCCAGGAGCAACGCGGCGAGGTACGCGGCGAGGAAGCCACTGGCCTGAGCGAGCCCCGCGGCGGCGAAGGCCAGGATGCCGCAGGAGAAGGTGGCGATCGGGTAGAGGCCGGAGGCGGGCAGGGTGAGCCGGCGCAGGAACCACACTCCGGCGATGCCGATCACGATGCCGATCGCGCCACCGACGCCGAGCTGATAGATCATCTGGACCAGCAGTTCCAGCGGACTGGTGACGGCCAGCCCGGTGGCGCTCAGGGCGAGGACCAGGATGACGGTGGGCGCGTCGTTGAGCCCCGACTCGGCCTCGACCAGCCCGGCCAGCCGCCGGGGCAGCGGCAGGGTACGCAGCACCGAGAAGACCGCCGCCGCGTCGGTGGAGGACACCACGGCACCCAGCAGCAGGGCCAACTGCCACGAGACGTCGAGCAGCAGGTGCGCGCCGAGGGCGGTGACCCCGACGCTTATCAGCACTCCGGCGGTGGCGAGCGCGGTGGCCGGCGCCAGCACCGGCCGGATGTCGGAGAACCGGGTGGTCAGGCCACCCTCCACCAGGATCACCGCGAGCGCCGCCGTGCCCAGGGCCTGTGCCATGGCGGCGTCGTCGAAGCGGAGACCGAGCCCGTTCTCGCCGAGCAGCAGCCCGATGCCGAGGTAGGCCAGCAGCATCGGCACGCCGACCCGGGTGGCCAGCCGGGCGGCCGTGACGCTGACCAGCACCGTCGCCGCTGCGGCGATCATCAGCAGGTAGACCTGATGCAGGGTCATGCCGGAACCCGTCCCAGCCGCCGTCGACCCATGCTTCGCTCCCTCACGCTCGCGCCCGGTGCGGGGTACGACGCCGACACCCGCCCCCACGGGTCGCACAGCCGGCACGCCCTGCTCTACCAGCCGGGCCTGCCGGCTGTGCCACGGTGTGTCCCCGCGCTCACGTTACCGGGTGAGCAGCCATCGAATGCCGAGCGTGACGGTGACGCACTGCCCGGACGATCCGCGGACCACCTGTGGGGGCCGGTTCTCGACTACGCGACCATGGCCCGGTCACGCGTACGACGACGGAGCAGACGGGAGCCGGCTCATGAGCGGCGGGACAGCACCGCGGACCGATCGACTGCAGGCGTGGGAGCGGGTCAGCGCCGCGCCGCTCACCGTACTGTCGGTGGTGTTCCTGGTGGTGTACGCGGTACCGATCCTCGACCCGGACCTCAGTCCGCAGTGGCGGGCGGCCTGCGCCGCCACGACGGTCGTCGTCTGGGTGCTGTTCTGGGCCGACATCCTCGTGCGGCTGCGGCTGGCCCCGGACCGGCGGAGGTTCCTCCGGGAGCACCTGTTCGACCTGGTGGTGCTGACGTTGCCGATGCTGCGACCACTACGCGCGGTACGGCTGGTCATGGTGGTGCTGACCATCAACCGCCGCACCGAGGTGTGGGCGCGCGGCCGGCTGGCCGTCTACGTCGCCGCCACCACGGCGCTGCTCGTGCTGGTCTCCGCGCTGGCCGTGCTGGACGCCGAACGACTCGCACCGGACGCCAACATCACCGCCTTCGACGACGCGCTGTGGTGGTCGACGGTCACCATCACCACCGTCGGCTACGGCGATTTCTATCCGGTGACCACCGCGGGCCGATTCGTCGCCCTCGGTCTGATGATCGGTGGGATCGGCCTGATCGGTTTCGTCACGGGGTCGCTGGCGACCTGGATCGTCGACCGCGTGTCGGCCTCCGCCGACAAGCCGGCGGAGGTCACCGGCGACGATGTGGCGGCCCTGCGCGCCGAGATCGCCGCCCTGCGACGGCTTCTCGATCCCGACGTGGCGGAGCACACCGGTGGGCGCCCCGACCCGGCCGAGCGGCCCGCCGACTGAACGACGCCGGCCGGCGGTGCGTGATCGGGCGTTCCGGCCTGCCGGACGGAGTTCGTCCCGGAAGATGGTGGGCGCGGCGTCCGGCCGGCCGTCGGTACGCGGGCGGCGACCCGGGCCGGCGGTCGCGGATCCGGTCTTCTGATCGTCGGCGGGGTGACGGTGACGCTCGAACAGCCAGCGGGGACGTCGCGGTCCAACGAACACCACGGCATGTCCACCCACGAGGTGGTGCTGCTGCTGGAGACGGATCCGCAGCGTGGTCTCAGCGGTGCCGAGGCCGCCCGGCGGCTGGAACGCTACGGACCCAACGTGCTGCCCGCCGCCGGCGGTGACGGGCTGCTGCGCCGGATCCTGCGGCAGTTCCACAACCCGCTGATCTACGTGCTGATCGCGGCCGGCTTGGTCACCGCGGTCCTCGGCGAGTACGTCGACTCCGCGGTGATCTTCGCGGTGGTGCTGATCAACGCCGCGATCGGGTACGCCCAGGAGTCGCGGGCCGAGGCGGCCCTGGACAGTCTGCGCTCGATGGTGCGTACCGAGGCGCGCGTGATCCGCGACGGTGAACTGCGGGCGATCTCCTCCGACGACCTGGTCCCCGGTGACCTGGTGGTGCTGGAGGCCGGCGACAAGGTGCCGGTGGATCTGCGGTTGGTCCGGCTGGCCGAACTGCGGGTCGACGAGTCGGCGCTTACCGGTGAGTCCGTTCCGGTGGACAAGCTGGAGGCGGAACTGCCGGTGGGCACCCCGGTGGCCGACCGGCGCAACATGGTCTGGTCGGGCACGCTCATCGCGGCGGGCGGTGGTGCCGGTATCGCGGTGGCCACCGGAGCCGAGACCGAACTCGGCCAGATCCACCGTCTGGTCGGCACTGCGGAGGCGCTCGCCACCCCGCTGACCCGCAAGCTGGCCCGGTTCAGCAAGGTGCTGACCGTGATCATCCTGGTGCTCGCGGCGGTGACATTCGCGGTCGGCCTGCTCCGTGGCCAGGACGCGGTCGAGACGTTCACGGCGGCCGTGGCGCTCGCCGTCGGTGCGATCCCCGAGGGGCTGCCGGCGGCGGTCACCATCACCCTGGCCATCGGGGTGACCCGGATGGCCCGGCGACGGGCGGTGATCCGTCGGCTGCCGGCGATCGAGACGCTCGGCAGCACGACCGTCGTCTGCTCCGACAAGACCGGAACCCTCACCGAGAACCAGATGACGGTCCGCGCGCTGTGGACCCCGGACGCCGGGTTCGAGGTGACCGGGTCCGGCTACCGGCCGGACGGGGAGGTCCGCGACGACGGCCGGGGCGGCGAGGCACTGCGCTGGTCCCTGCTGGCCGGTGCCGGATGCAACGACGCACGGGTACGCGAGCAGGACGGCGAGTGGCTGCTGGCCGGCGATCCGACCGAGGGCGCGATGCAGGTGGTCGCGGCCAAGGTCGGGATCGATCACGGTCGGCTGTCGGCGGACTATCCGCGCCGGGACACCATCCCCTTCGACTCGAAGCGGCAGTACATGGCGACGTTGCACGACGAGCGCGCCACGGGCCGGACGGTGGTCCTGGCCAAGGGCGGCGTCGAGCGAATCGTGTCGATGTGTCGGGGTGAGATGGGCGCCGACGGGCAGATCCGCCCGCTCCGCGCCGAGGCCGCTCTGCGGGCCGCCGAGGAGCTGGCTGGTCAGGGGCTGCGGGTGCTGGCCACCGCCGTACGCCCTCCGGACGGTCCGGACGACGGCTTCGACGAGGTCGCGCTGCCCGGCACCCTGGTCCTCACCGGGTTGCAGGCCATGCTCGACCCGCCCCGCCGCGCGGCGGCCCCGGCGGTCCGGGCATGTCACACCGCGGGGATCGACGTCAAGATGATCACAGGGGATCATGCGGCGACGGCCGGCGCCATCGCCGGCCAGCTCGGGCTGCTCGACGCCGACCGACCGGACCGGGTGGTCACCGGCGCGGATCTCGAGGAGTTGCCCGCCGAGGGGTTCGCCGAGGCGGTGGACCGGGCCGCCGTCTTCGCCCGGGTCTCCCCGGAACAGAAACTCCGGCTGGTCGAGACGCTGCAGCAACGCGGTCACGTGGTCGCGGTGACCGGCGACGGGGTCAACGACGCCCCCGCGTTGCGGCAGGCGAACATCGGCATCGCCATGGCCCGCTCCGGTACCGAGGTGGCCAAGGAAGCGGCCGACATGGTCCTGACCGATGACGACTTCGCCACCATCGAGGCCGCGGTGGAGGAGGGTCGGGGGGTCTTCGACAACATCACCAAGTTCATCGTCTGGACGCTGCCGACGAATCTCGGCGAAGGACTGGTGGTGCTGGTCGCCATCGTGCTCGGGGCCACCCTGCCGCTGCTGCCCACCCAGATCCTCTGGATCAACATGACCACCGCCGTCCTGCTCGGCCTGATGCTGGCCTTCGAGCCGAAGGAACGCGGCATCATGCGTCGGCCGCCCCGTGACCCGGCCCGGCCGCTGCTGACCGGTGCGCTGGTGCTGCGGATCCTGCTGGTGGCCGCGCTGCTGGTGGCCGGCGCGTGGTGGGTGTTCCAGTGGGAGCGGTCCAACGGCGCCGACGTCGCGCAGGCGCGTACCGCCGCCATGAACGTCTTCGTCGTGGTCGAGACCTTCTACCTGTTCAGCTGCCGGTCACTGACCCGTTCGGCCTGGCGGATCGGCTTCTTCACCAACCGCCTGCTGTTGCTCGGTGTCGCCGCTCAGGCCCTCTGTCAACTCGCCATCACGTACCTGCCACCGATGAACGCGATCTTCGACACGGCGCCGATCGGGCCCGACGTGTGGTTGCGCATCCTGGCCGTCGGGGCGGTCTCCGCCGTCGTGGTCGCCGTCGACAAGCGACTGCGCCACAACCTCGGCTGAACGGTCCCACTTCGGCAAGCTCTCCGCCATCGCGGGACCGCGCCGGGTCAGGCCCACATCGTCTCGGCGAGGGTGACGCCGAGGAACGCGGCACCCAGCGCGGCGACGACGCTGACGACGGCGTTGAGCAGCGCGGGGAGACGGGCACCGTCCTCGAATAGCCGGACCGTCTCGTAGCCGAAGGTCGAGTAGGTGGTCAGCGCGCCGCACAGCCCGACGCCGAGCAGGGCGACCAGGGAACCGGGCACCGCGCCCGCCCCACCGATCAGGACACCCAGCAGCAGCGAGCCGACCACGTTGACCACGAAGGTGCCCCACGGAAAGACGGACTCGTGACGTGCCTGCACCGCCCGGTCGACGAGGTAGCGCAGCGGCGCGCCGACAGCGGCGCCGAGCGCCACCAGGAGGACGGTCATCCGGCGCTCCGGTTCCGGTGCACGCCGGTCGCAAGCCGGGTCAGGGTCACGCCCAGCCGGACGGCCACGAGGGCGGCGACGAGGGTGCCGGCGAGATACAGCAGGCCGGTGCGCGCCGCGCCGGTCGTCACCGCCTGCTGCACCTCGACCGCGTACGTCGAGAAGGTGGTGAAACCGCCGAGCACGCCGACGCCGAGGAAGGGCCGGACCAGTCGGTGCGCGGTCCACGCCTCGGTGATCAGCACCATCAGCGCCCCGATGAGCAGGCAGCCGGAGACGTTGACGGCGAAGGTGGCCCAGGGAAAGCCGTGCGGCGGGTGCGGGAAGGCCACGGTCAGCCCGTATCGTGCCAGCGCGCCGACCATCCCGCCGACGGCGATCGCGGCGAGCAGGCTGGTCGTTCCGCCCCGCAGCTCCGCGCGCTGACGCGGAACACGGAGGTCGACATCCGGATCGACGGGTGGTCGCCGCGCTCCCACGGTCACCCCCTACCGGTACGCGTGGACCCTGGCAGGACCGTTGGCGGCGGGCGCCGCGGTTGTCCCGCACGGTCCGGTGGCGGGTCCCACCGCCACCGGGCGCCTTCAACGGGCACCCTGTGCCGAGGATAACGCCGCTCGCCGCACGTCAACCGGGGTGTGCCGGCCGGCGGCGGTAGGGTGCGGCGGGTGACCGTGCTGCGTTCCGTCCTGCTGTTCGCCCTGGCCGCGATCGCCGAGATCGGCGGGGCCTGGCTGGTGTGGCAGGGCTGGCGGGAGCACCGGGGGCTGTGGTTCGTCGCCGCCGGGGTGCTCGCCCTCGGCGGGTACGGTTTCGTCGCCACCTTCCAGCCCGACCCGAACTTCGGTCGCATCCTGGCCGCGTACGGCGGGGTTTTCGTCGCCGGCTCGCTGGCCTGGGGGATGATCTTCGACGGCTTCCGTCCGGACCGCTGGGACCTCACCGGTGCCGCGATCTGCCTGCTCGGCGTCGCCGTCATCATGTACGCCCCGCGCGGTGCCTGACGTCGCGGAGCATGTCCGCCGGCTGCCGGAGTTCGCCGAGCGGCGGTGACCGGACCGGCCGGGCGGGTCGGCGCGCCGACAGGGCTGGACCTCGGTCGCATCGACGGTGACTATAGGTAGCTGGTCGAATGCTCCCGGCTACGACTGGCGGTTGCCCCGCTCCGCATCGAGGTGCCGCCGCCCGGCCGGGAGACGGCGGCCACGTGTCCCCGACCAGGAGGTGTGCCATGGCCGCCACGTCGACCCGGCGTCGTGACCGAGCGGAGCAGGCCGGGTCGACGGCCGGGGAGTCGGTGCTCCCCGAGATGCGGGCCATGTGGTGGGAGACGGGCATGCGGGCGCGGACCCAGGCCGGTCTGCTCGCCGTCTTCGCCGAACTGCCCCGGCTGATCTGGGCGGCCTTGCGGATCAGCTGGCGGGCCGACCGGCTGCGCACCTCGGTGGTCGCCGTGGCGACGGTCGGTGCCGGCGTGATGTCGGCGTTCGGGCTGCTCGCGACGCAGCGGGTGCTGGTGGAGCTGTTCGCCGGTGGGCCGACCGGGGAGAAGGTGGTGGCCGCGCTGCCGGCGCTGGCGGTGCTGGCCGCCGCGACGGCGACGCGCTCCGGCATGGCGATCGCCACCGGTTACGCCCTGAACGGGCTGACGCCCAGGGTCAGTCGCGAGGTGGAGCGCGGGCTGTTCGAGGTGACCACGGCCGTACGGCTGGAGGCCTTCGACGCCGACGCCTTCGCCGACGACATGGAGCGCGCCTCGCGGGGCACCGATTCCGCGGTCGACCTGGTGCCCGCCTCGATGAACCTGCTCGCCGGGCTGGTGGGGGTGGTCGCGGTGACCGTGGCCGTGGCGGTGATCCATCCGTTGCTGCTGCCGGCGCTGCTGGTCGCGACCGTGCCGAACGCGTGGGCGTCGCTGCGGGCGGGGCACCTGCGGTACCAGACCTACATCGCCGGCTCGGTGCGGCGACGCCGGATGTGGTTGCTGCACCGGCTGATGGCCGAACGGGCCTCGGCACCGGAACTGCGCTCGTACGGCCTGCGCCGGTTCCTGCTGGACCAGTACGACCGGGTGATGGCGGTGGAGACCGACATCGAGCTGGCCCTGGCGCGTCGGGTGACCACGACGGTCACGGTGGGCTCGATGATCGGGGGCGTCGCCACCGCCGTGGTCTACGTGCTGCTCGGGCTGCTGCTCGTCGACGGCCAGATTCCGCTCGCGGCGGCGGCCACCTGTGTGATCGCGGTGCAGGCGGCGCAGCGTTCGTTGGCCGTGGTGACCTTCCAGATGGACCGCGTCTACACCGAGGGCCAGCACTTCCGGGACTACACCGGGTTCATGACCCGCGCCGCCGCCTACCTGCCGGAGCAGTTGGTGGCGGCCGCACCCGACCGGCTGCGGGTGCTGACCGTGGAGGCGGTGAGCCTGCGTTACCCGGATCGCGACGTCCCGGCGGTGGATAGCGTGACGTTGGCCGTCGAGGCGGGGCAGACGGTGGCCTTGGTCGGGGAGAACGGATCCGGCAAGAGCAGCCTGGCCGCGATGATCGCGGCCCTGCGCACGCCCAGCGACGGGGTGATCCGCTGGAACGGGCGGCCCCTGTCCGAGCTGGACCGCGACGAGTTGCGGGGTCGCATCGCCGTGGTCACCCAGGAGTACCACAAGTGGCCGTTCACCGCCGCCACGAACATCGCCATCGGGGACATCGACACCGAGGCCCGGCAGGACCGGATCGAGGCCGCCGCCGCCCGGGCGGTCGCCGACGAGATGATCCGCGAGCTGCCGCACGGGTACGAGACGCTGCTCGACCGCACGTTCGCCAAGGGGCAGGACCTCTCCGGCGGCCAGTGGCAGCGGATCACCGCGGCCCGTGGTTTCCTCCGCGACGCCGAGCTGTTGGTGATGGACGAGCCGTCCTCGGCGCTCGACCCGCGGGCCGAGGACGCGCTGTTCCAGGCCATCCGCGACCGGCGTGGCCGGGCCACCACGATCCTGATCACGCACCGGCTGGCCAACGTCCGGCACGCCGACCGGATCTTCGTGCTGCACCACGGTCGTCTGATCGAGCAGGGCACCCACGACGAACTCGTCGCCGCCGGTGGCCGGTACGCCGACCTGTTCACCCTTCAAGCCGCCGGTTACGCGGACACCGACCGCCCACCCGCGCCCCGGCAACGTCCGCACCCGGCCGCCGGCTGACACCGGCCCCTGCGGGTCGGGCGGAGCAGCCGCACGGTCACGTTTGCCTCGTCCGACGACGGGAACGGCTGGGCCCAGGCCGTCTCCGGCAGGACTCGGGACGGGGCGGAAGCTGTGTGGCCCGACGGCAGGAGCAGTAGATGAGCGAGCCCGTGTCCGACGAGCCCGTCGGCGAGCTGGAACTCGTGCACGCCTTCACCGGGCCGATGCCCACCGGCGTCAGCGTGTCGCACACCGGCCGGATCTTCGTCAACTTTCCCCGCTGGGGCGACGAGGTGCCCGCCACCGTGGTCGAGCTGCGCGACGGCGCCGAGGTGCCGTACCCGGACGAGCGGTGGAACCGGCCGGCCGGCGACGACGACCCGGGTGCCTTCGTCTCGGTGCAGAGCGTCGTGGTGGACCCCGTCGACCGGCTCTGGGTGCTCGACACCGGCAGCCCGATGTTCCAGCCGACCCGACCGGGCGGCCCCAAACTGGTCCGGATCGACCTGGGCAGCGACACCGTCGCCCAGGTGATCACCTTTCCGCCGGACGTGGCGCTGCCCACCACGTACCTCAACGACGTGCGCTTCGACCTGCGGCGCGGCGCGGCGGGCCTCGCGTACATCACCGACTCAGCGGTCGCCGGGCCGAACGGGATCATCGTGGTCGACCTGGCCACCGGGACCTCCTGGCGACGGCTGCACGACCATCGGTCGACCAAGGCGGAGCCACTGTCCCGGTTCCGGCCGGTGGTGGAGGGCAGACCGCTTCTGCAACGGCCGGCCGACGGGCCGCCGGGTCCGTTGACGATCGGCGCCGACGGGATAGCCATCTCCGCCGACGGTGCCCGGCTGCACTACTGTCCGTTGGCCTCGCGCCAGTGGTACAGCGTCGCCACCGACGGGCTCGCCGACGTCTCGGCCAGCGCGGACGAGGTAGCCGCGACGGTGCTCCACGAGGGCGACAAGGGCACCGGCTCCGACGGCCTGGAGGCCGACGACGCCGGGCGGATCTACCTCACCGCGTACGAGCACAACGCGGTGCTGCGGCGACGTCCGGACGGCGGGTACGAGACGGTCGTCCACGATCCGCGGCTGCTCTGGCCGGACACCCTGTCGGTGGCGGTGGACGGGCACCTCTACGTCACCGCGAACCAGTTGCACCGGCAGCCCAGCTTCCAGCGGGGCCAGGATCTGCGCCGCAAGCCGTACGCGCTGTTCCGGACCCGGATCGACGCCGGACCGGTGCTGCTGCGCTGAGCCCGCCCGGGTCGCCGGCCGGCAGCCCGGTGCGGCCGCACCGCGCCGGGTCGCTGCCGGTACGGCTCACCGCGCCGGATCGCCTCCGGCGGCGGACCGGCGCCGTAGCAGCAGCACCGTTGCGGCGGCCACCAGGACCAGCACGATCCCGCCGCCGGCCAGCAGTGCCGTCGTGCCGGGACCGTCGGAGGAATCACTCGCGACCGGACTGGTCGAGGCGGTCGGTTCGGCGCTCGGGGTTGCCGACGGGGTCGGTGCCGGCTCGCTCGCGGCCGGGCTGGGGCTCGGTTCGGCGGTGGCCGTCGGGTCGGCGACGGTGAATTTGTACGACCCCTGCACCGGGTGTCCGTCTTTGGAGACCACCCGGTACGCGACGGTGTAGACGCCGTTGGCAAGCGGCGGCTCGATGGTGATCGTGCCCTTGGCGCCGCTGACTTCCGGCTCGCCGGTGGTCACCTGCTGCTTGTCGGCGTCGCTGAGGGTGATCGTGGTGAACGACGGATTCAGTGTCTGCAGGAACTCCAGGGTGATCCTGGTCGGTGCCTTCTTCAGCTTGGCGTCCTGTGCGGGAGTGGCCTTGCGCAGCACGTTGTGGGCGTACGCCGGGGAGACCGGCCCGAGCAGCAGGGCGGTGGCGGCCAGCGCGGCGGCGAGGGCGGCGGCGAGGGGCCGATGCGGGTGGCGGGACATGACGGTCATTCTCCTCGTCAGTCGAGCAGTTGCTGACCGACCCAACCACCTTCCGGGCAGCCGGGCGGGACGGCGAAGACGGCGGAGCCGATCGGGGTGGTCCACTCGTTGAGCAGGTCCCGCTCGGCGAGCCGCCGCTGGATGGGCAGGAACTGGGTGGCGATGTCGGCCTGGTACGCCGCGAAGATCAGCCCACTGTCCGCGGTGCCGTCGGCGGCGGGCACGCCGTCGTAATTGTAGGGACGGCGCAGGATCCGGAACCGGTCGTCGGTGACATGCGCCCGGGTGAGATGGGAGAAGTCCGGGATGACCGTGAGCCCGTCGGGGCCGAGGGCGGCGAAGTCGGGCTCGTCGTGTTCGCGTGTGCCGGTCAACGGGGCACCGGTGTCCAACCGCCGCCCCACGGACAGTTCCCGGTCGGTACGACCGAGCAGGTCCCAGGTCTCCAGGTTCATGCTGATCCGCCGGACCACCAGGGTGGTGCTGTCCCGCAGCCAGTCCGGCCCGTCGGTGACCCAGACCGCCGTCTCCACCGGTACGCCGGGCTTCGGGTTGGCGGTGCCGTCGAGTTGGCCGAAGAGGTTGCGCTGCGTCCGGCCCGGCTCGGCGCCGGCCGCCCGCCGGAAGCCCTGCTGGACCCAGCGCACGGTGGCGAAGGGCCGGCTGTCCTTGACCAGGACCCGCTGGGCGTGTGCCACGGTGATCGGGTCGTCGGCGCAGATCTGCACCAGCAGGTCTCCACCGGACCAGCGGGGTTGCAGCCGGTCGATGCGGAACGCGGGCAGGTCGACCACCGAGGGCGGGCGGCGGTCGTCGAGACCGGCGGCGGCGTACAGGCCCGGTCCGGAACCGAAGGTGACCGTGAGTCGGGCCGGCAGCAGCCCCAACTCGGGTTCGGTGTCGGCGAGTGCGGGTCGACCCTGGGTGAGGCGGGCGGCGTCGTCGGAGAGCAGTCGCAGCAGCCGCCCGAGGCCGGCCCGGTCGGTGCCGGGGCGCAGGGTGAAGGCGACGAACGCGGCATGTGCCTGCGGCTCGTCGACGATCCCCGCCTGCCGGACGCCGTGGAACGGTTCGACCGCCTCGCCGACCTCCGCCACCGGCGTCCGCTCCGGCGGACGTCCGACCGGCTCGCCGCGGGCGCCGGCCACCGCGGCGGCCCCGACCACCGTGCCACCGGCGGCCAGCGCGCCGCCGGTGAGCAGGCCGCGCCGGCTCACCGGCCGGCTGGTGGGCCTCACGGTGCCGGGCTGTGGCTCGTCGGCATGTCCGGCATCGGCTCGCCATGCCCGGGGGCGTAGCTCTCCTGCGCTCCGGTGAACGGCTTGGCGACCGCGCGGAACGTCTGGGTCCGCCCGTCGGCGAAGGTGAGCGTGAAGGCCAGCTCGTCACCGGCCCGCACCGGCTTGGCGAGGTCCATCAACATCAGGTGGTCGCCGCCCGGTTCCAGCTTGTACTCGCTCTTCGCCTTGATCACCACGCCATCCTGCTTGGCCCGCATCACCATCTTCCCGTCCGCCATCGCCATCTCGTGCAGCTCCATCGGCGAGACCTCGGTGGCGGCACCGGTGATCGTGACGTCGGTGTCGCTGTCGTTGACGAGCGTGGCGAACGCCGCCGTCATCCCCTCGTCCGCGGCCTTCACCCACGGATCGCGTACGCCCAGCACCCCGGCCTCGACGGTGGCTGCGGCCGACGCCGTGGCGGACGTGGTGGGCGTGGCCGACGACTCCTCGGTCGATCCGCAGGCGGCCAGGGACACGACGAGCGTGGCCCCGGCGAGCAGGACCGCCGGGCGCAGGAACCGGCGAGGCAGGGTGCTGGGCATGTAGTTCCCCTCGAAGATCGACGTCACAGGGTTTGTCGTCCGGCGCGGCCCGGAAGTTCCGCCGGCGGCAGTTGCCCCGGTCACGCGCGCTGGTGGTGGCCGCTGGCGGAGCGGTTACAGTTCCGCCGTGTCCCGGCGTCAGCAGGTACGCGTGTGGTCCCCGGCGGTCAGCGGGATCACCGAGGTGCTCCACGCGCGATTCACCGACCACGCCTACCCGATGCACACCCATGACAGCTGGGCGCTGCTCGTGGTCGACGAGGGAGTCGTCCGGTACGACCTGGATCGCCACGAGCACGGCGCGTTCCGGCGGGTGGTCACGCTGTTGCCGCCGAACGTGCCGCACAACGGCTCCCCGGTCACCGCGCAGGGGTTCCGCAAGCGGGTGCTCTATCTCGACCCCGGGCAGTTCGACGAACACCTGGCCGGTCGGGCGGTGGACCGACCGACCTTCGACGACGAAGCCCTGCGGCGGCGGATCGATCTGCTGCACGCGCGGCTGGCCGAGCCGGGTGACGAGTTCGCCGTCGAGGTGCATCTCGCACTCGTCGTCGAGCGGCTGCGGGCGCGACTGGCCCGCCGTACCCCGGCGGCGACCCCGCTGCGGGATCCACGGATCGCCCGGCGGCTACGTGACCTGCTCGACGAGCGCTTCGTGGCGGGACTCACCCTGGCGGAGGCCGCCGGCCTGGTGCACGCTCACCCGACCCACCTCGTGCGGGCCTTCTCCGCGGCCTTCGGGATCGGCCCGCACCAGTATCTGATCTCCCGCCGGGTGGATCTGGCCCGACGACTGCTGCGCGAGGGCGTACCGGCCCGGGAGGCGGCCGCGGCGGCAGGCTTCCACGACCAGTCACACCTGAGCCGGCACTTCAAGCGGATCCTCGGCTTCAATCCCGGCCAGTACACCCGTCACCGCCGGGTCACGGGTGCATCCGAGCCCCTTTGAGGATCTTGTCCACGGCGTTCTTCGGGCCGTACACGGCCAGCCCGGTGAGGTCGAGGTGGTCGCGGCCGACGGCGCGTACCGCCGCCCGGTTGTCCCGGTCGTTGCCGGTCCGGAACAGGTCCGAGGTGAAGACGGCCAGCGGCAGCCCGCGGGCCACGGCGCGCTGGTGGGCGGCGGTCACCGTCTCCTTCGTACCGGCGAACACCAGCACCGGCTGCCGGAACATGGGCAGGTAGGGCGTGTCGTCGGCGTCGGCGTACGGCTGACCGATCACCTCTGGCACGGCCTGACCGATGCCGCTGACCAGGAACGCGGTCATGTTGAGTCGCTGCCAGGTCGGCAGGTCGTCGCGGACCAGGACCGCGATCCTGGTGTCGAAGCGTACGGGCTCGGTGACGGTTTCCATGCGGCCGAGTCTGGGCCCTTGGGCGGGCCGGGGTCTTGTACGAAGCTGCCCTGACGGGTGTTCAATCCGTCGGGCGCAGCTCGACGCGGCGCAGCAGTTGGGCGTTGAGCGCGACCACGATGGTGGAGGCCGACATCAGCACGGCGGCGACCGCCGGGCTCAGCGCCACGCCGGCCCAGGCCAGAATCCCGGCGGCGAGTGGCAGCGCGACCACGTTGTAGCCGGCGGCCCAGGCCAGGTTCTGGAGCATCTTCCGGTAGGTGGCCCGGGACAACCGGATCACGCCGCTCACGCCGCGCGGGTCGGAGGAGGCGAGCACCACCCCTGCCGACTCGATGGCCACGTCGGTGCCGGCGCCGATCGCGATGCCCACGTTCGCCCGGGCCAGGGCCGGTGCGTCGTTGACCCCGTCGCCCACCATGGCGACCCGCAGCCCGCGCCGCTGCAGTCCCGTCACGGTGTCGTCCTTCTCCGCCGGTAGCACCTCGGCGAACACCTCGTCTTCCGCGGTGAATCCGAGATCGGCGGCGACCGCCTCGGCGACCGGACGCGCATCACCGGTGATCATCACGATCTTCCGGATGCCCTGCGACCGCAGGTCGGCGATGGCCTGCCGGGCCTCCGGCCGAACCTGGTCGGCCAACGCGAGGGCACCGAGGACACCAGCCTGGTCGTCGTGAAGCCGCAGCAGGTAGAGCACCGCCGCGCCCCGACGTGACCAGTCGTGCCGGTGCTCGTCGAGGTCGTCCGGCACGGCGACGTCGAGTTCCCGTAGCAGCGCCGGCCCGCCGACGGCGTAGGTCACCCCGTCCACCTCGGCGCGTACCCCGCGTCCGGTCATCGAGTGGAAGCCGGCGGCCACCCGCCTGTCGTTCTGGTCGGCGGCGGCGGTCACGATCGCCCGGGCGAGGGGGTGCTCGCTGTCGGCCTCCACCGCCGCCGCGATGGCGAGTACCTCCCGTTCGGTCGAACCGCTGGTGGCGGCGACATCGGTGAGGACGTGCTCGCCCCGGGTCAGGGTGCCGGTCTTGTCGAACAGCACCGTGTCGACCGTGCGCATCCGCTCCAGGGCCAACCGGTCCTTGACCAGGATGCCGCCCTTCGCGGCGACCGCCGTGGACAGCGCGACGACCAGCGGAATGGCCAGCCCGAGCGCGTGCGGGCAGGCGATGACCAGCACGGTCACCGTACGTACGACCGCCTCGTCCACATTGCCGAGCAGCGACCAGACCGCGAGGGTCAGCACGGCGGTCGCGGTGGCGATGTAGAACAGCCAGGCGGCGAACCGGTCGGCCAGCACCTGCGCCCGGCCGCTGGACTGCTGGGCCTCGCTCACCAGCCGTTGGATGCCGGCCAGCGCGGTGTCCTCCCCGACCGCCTCGATCCGTACCCGTAGCGCCGCGTCGGTGGCCACCGTGCCGGCCACCACGCGGTCGCCGGTGGAGCGGGCCACCGGCCGGGACTCACCCGTGATCATCGACTCGTCCATCTCGGCGCGACCGTCGACCACGGTGCCGTCGGCCGGCACCCGGGCACCCGGACGGACCAGGACCACGTCACCGACGCCCAGGTCGGTCACCGGCACCCGCTGCGGTGCCCCGTCCGGGTCGAGCCGCTCGGCGTCGTCGGGCAGCAGCGCGGCGAGCGCCGACAGGGCACCCCGGGCCTGGCCGATCGCCTTCATCTCCTGCCAGTGGCCGAGCAGCATGATGGTCACCAACGCCGCGAGTTCCCACCAGAAGTCCAGGTCGAAGGCGCCGAACGAGGTGGCCAGCGACGCCACGTAGGCAACCGTGATCGCCATCGCGATCAGCAGCATCATGCCCGGCGCCCGGTCCCGGACCTCGCGCACCGCTCCCTGGAGGAAGGGCCAGCCGCCGTAGCCGAAGACCACCGTGCCGAGCACCGGTCCGACCAGACCGATTCCGGAAAATTCGAGTTCGTAGCCGAGCCAGTCCATCACCATGTGGCTGGTGGCCACGATCGGGACGGTCAGCGCCAGGCTGATCCAGAACTTGCGGCGGAACGCCGCCGGATCGTGCCCGGCGTGCTTGTCGTGCCCGCCATGCCCGTGCTGATCCGGGTGGTCTTTCGTGCCGACGTGGGACATGTCATCGCCTCCGGACCCCACCCTATACCCCGTGGGGGTATAGATGGCTCCATAACAAGATCGAGCCGAACCGAGCCTCGCCCTTTCCGCCATTGGTCCACGACGATTGGCCGAACAAGTTTCGCTGTCGTGCTTTCGGTTCATGTCCAAGCCGTCAGTCAACCCGGGAGCGAGCGATTAGGGATCTAGAGGTGAACCGATACATCGTGGTAGGAATGGCGCTCTGACGTGGGCAGGCATGCCCACCCTCCACCATGTAGCCGGCGTGGACGCCGGTTCCTGCTGAGATCAACGTCGATGAGGCAAGGGGGCGGAGTACGCCGGTGACACGTGCTACAGCGGCAGCCGCGGTGCGTACCCATGCCGAAGCGCGCCGGGGGTGGCTGGCCCGGGGCAGCATCGTCCGCCTGCTACGGCTGCTGGTCGCCGTACCACTGATCGCCGTGGTGGCGTTCGCCGGCCTGGCCCTTGAGGGCACCGTCCGGCAGGTGCTCAACGCGGGCACCGTGCACGACGTCGTCACCCTGTCCACCCAGGCCGGTGCGCTGGCCCGCGCCCTGCAGGCCGAACGGGTGATCGCGGCGGTCGAAGTGACCACCCAGAGTCAGGCCGCCAGCGCCACCTTCGACGACCAGGTGGCGAAGACCGACGCCGAGATCGTCGAGTTCCAACGACGCCGGGCCGAGGTGTCGGCCGAGAACTCGGCCCTGCAACGGATCGACGCCGGCCTGACGGCGCTCGGCTCGGTACGCGAGCAGGTCCGGTCGAGCCCGCGGGCCACCCTGTCCGCGATCGCCTTCAGCTACCGGATCCTCGTCGCGGACCTGCTCACCTTCCGCGCGTCGGTGGCCACCGACACCTCGACGAACATCGCCGACGACGTGCGGGCCGCGGTGGCGGTCTCCGAGGCGGGTGAGGCGATCGGTCAGCTTCAGGTGATCGTGCTGCGCAGCCTCGCCGGAGGCGAACTGACCCCGGCCGGGCAGCAGGAGATCGTCGGTGCCCAGGCCCGGTACGCCGAGGCCACCAACGCCTTCCTGGCCCTCGCCGAACCAGGGTGGGCGGCCAGCTGGGAGCAGATCGGCACCGATCCTCAGGTCGTCGCAGCGCAACGGCTTCAGGATCAGGTCGGCCGGACCCTTCCCGGCGGCCGGCTCACCGTCGACGCGGACGACTGGGTCGAGGCCACCGACGGCTGGGTCAGCCAGATGTTCCGGATCCAGAGCGACGTGGATGCCGCCGTCGCCGACCGGGTGTCGACCGAGCGGGGACAACTGCTGCGCGACGCACTGCTGCAGGGCGTCGGCATCTTCCTGGTCCTGGCGCTCACCGCCGTCCTCACCGGTGTGGTGGCGCGCCGGATCACCCGCCGGCTGCGGTCCCTGCGTAACACGGTGACCAAGGTGGCGTACGACCGGCTTCCGGCGGTTGTCCGGGAACTCAGCGCGGCCCCACCGGGCAGCGTGCAGCCCGACGAGGTGGCGGACCGATCTGTCTCGGAGTTCCGGATCACCGGTTCCGACGAGATCGCCGAGGTGGCCACCGCGACCCGGGCCCTGCACCGGGAGGCGGTCCGGATCGCCGGCGAGCAGGCGGTGATGCGCGCCAACATCGCGGAGATCTTCGTCCACCTGTCCCGACGTGAGCAGCGGCTGGTGGACGCGATGCTCGCCCAGGTCGACGACGTGGAACGCGATGAGGCCGACCCCGAACGTCTCCAGCAGCTGTACCAACTGGACCATCTCGCGACCCGGATGGCCCGGATCAACCAGAGCCTGCTGGTGCTCGGTGGTTCCGGCATCTCCCGGGTACGTCAGGAACCGGTCCCGCTCGACCATGTGATCCAGGCCGCGCTGTCCCAGATCGAGCACTACACCCGGGTCCGGATCGGCACGGTGGACAAGGAGCTGGCGATCGCCGGCAACGCGGTCGACGAGATCGTGCACCTGGTCGCGGAACTGCTGGACAACGCGACCGGATACTCCCCGCCAGAGGCGGAGGTGCTGGTCACCGGGCACGCGCTCTCGGACCGGGCCATCGTGCAGGTGGTGGACCAGGGCGTCGGGCTGTCCCCGCAGCGGTGCGCGCAGTTGAACGCGGCGCTCGCCAACCCGGCGTCGGTCGACGTGTCGGGAGTGCGGGCCATGGGTCTGTCCGTGGTCGCCCGGCTCGCCGCCCGGCACGCGGTGCGGGTCGAGCTGCGGCCCGGACCGACGGGCGGCACGGTAGCCGAGATCACGCTGCCGGCACCGATCGTGGTACGCCGGCCGGCGCAGCAGTTGCCGCCGGTGGAGCCCGAACTGGGCCGAGGTCGACCCTCCGCCGCCGGGAGACGCCCGGCCGTGGCCTCGGCGAGCCGCGCCACCGTCCCGGTGGCCGGTCCCGACAACCAGGTGCCGAGCGCCGGGCGGATCCCGGCCGGTGTCGGCACGGCGGGCGCGGTACGGGCGAGCGCGCCGGCACCGAACGGCTCGGTCGCCCCACCGGTGCCGGCACCGCTGTTCCAGCCGGCAGCTCAGCCCCAGCCCGTAGGGGTCGGGATGCCGGCCGGGCCCACGGTGAACGGCTGGTTCAAGACTGCCTTCGACGGCGACTCGGTGGCCGTCATCTGGCCGGTCGACGACGGTGAGAAGTGGGCGACCGCCACTCCAGCGCCCGCCACCCAGGTCGGTCTGCCGCGCCGGGTCCCGCAGCCGCACCTCGTACCCGAGGCACAGCAACCGAGCGCGGACCCGCGGCGGAAGCTGGATCCGGCCGCCGTGTCGGCGGCGATGTCGGCCTACGCCAAGGGCGTCGCCGGACGCCGGTCCACCACCTCCTTCTGACGCTGACCGTCCACCCCTCCCCGATCTGGAGCGACGTCGTGACAAGCCCGAACGACCTGAGCTGGCTGTTGCAGAACTTCGTGAACCGCACTCCCGAGGTCAGTCATGCCCTCGCGATCTCCACCGACGGGCTGGTCCTGGCGCACAACCACAGCCTGCCCCGGGACCGGGCGGATCAGCTCGCCGCCACCGGCAGCGGACTGATCGCCCTGCTCGTCGGGGCTGCCCGGTTCTTCCAGGCGGGCTCGGTGATCTCCAATGTGACCCAGATGGACGGCGGCTTCATGTTCTGCATGTCGTTCAGCGACGGGGCCTCGCTGCTCGTGCTGGCGTCCCCGGTCTGCGACGTGGGTCAGGTCTCGTACGAGATGACCGACCTGGCGAACCGGATGGGTGAGGTGCTGACCCCGGCGGTGCGGTCCCAGTTGCTGGGGATGCTGTGACCGTCAGCCACTCCGCCCGTCGACTCGTCGCGGCCATGCTGACCGGCGTGCTGGTCGCCGCCACCGCCGCCTGTGACGGCGGGTCGGAGCCGCAACGTCAGACCATCCGGATCGGGATGATCACCGCCCTGGCCGGGTCGCTCGAGGCACCCGGCTCCGAGCTGCGCGACGGCTTCCAGCTCTACCTGGACATGCGCGGCCGGCAGTTGGGCGGCCACCCGGCCGAGCTGATCGTCGCCGACGAGGGATACGAACGCGACGTGACGGTCGAGTCCGCCACGAAACTGCTGGAGCAGGATCGCGTCTCGGCGATCACCGGCATCATCAACGGCGGCAGCGTGGCCGCCATCCTGCCGCTCATCGACAAGCACAAGGTTCCGCTCGTCGGTGCCCTGGGGCGGCCGGCGCTGACCGACGTGACGTACATCTGGCACACCAACCTGATCTCCGTGGAGCCGGGTGTGGCCATGGCGCCGTTCGTCAAGCAGGAGGTGGGGCAGGGCCGGGTCTACGCCATCGGGCCGGACTTCCAGAGCGGACGCGACGAGTTGCGCGGCTTCGTCGAGACGTTCACCGACCTCGGCGGCCGGCTGGCCAACCCCGGCGGCAAGGCCGTCTTCAGCCCGTTCCCGGTCACCGAGGACTTCGGGCCGTACCTGGACGAGATCGCCGAGTCCGGCGCCGACGCGGTCTACTGCTTCTTCGACGCGCAGAACGCCATCACCTTCGTCAAGCAGTTCGCCGCATCCCCCGTCGCCGACCTGCCGCTCTACGCGGCGGGCTTCGT
Organism: Micromonospora palythoicola; assembly: GCF_036689795.1. NCBI lineage: Bacteria > Bacillati > Actinomycetota > Actinomycetes > Micromonosporales > Micromonosporaceae > Micromonospora > Micromonospora palythoicola. The sequence continues at coordinate 138,053 of NZ_JBAGKI010000007.1, forward strand.
GACCGAGCCGGCGAGCCTGGTCGAGCAGGGCGACGCGGCCGAGGGCATCTACAACGGCCTGAACTACTCACCCGACCTCGACAACGCGGCCAACCGGGAATTCGTCGCCGCCTGGAACGCGGCCTACCCGGGGCGGGTACCCACCTCGATCGTCATGGCGTCGTACGACGCGGCGGCCGTACTGGACCGGGCGATCGCCGCAGCGGGTGTGAACCCCACCCCGGAGCAGATCAACGCCGCGATCGCCGGCCTCGGGCAGCTCAACAGCCCCCGTGGGCCCTGGCAGTTCGCCAGGACCACGCATGCGCCGATCCAGAAGTGGTATCTGCGCCAGGTCCGCCGCGACGGCCGGGCACTGACGAACGTGGTCGTGTCGGAACTGGCCACCCTCGGCGGCTGATCCCGGCGGTTCCCGTCGTGGGGGGGGGGGGGGGGGCGGCGCCCCCCCCCCCCCCCCCCCAGCGGGGAGCGGGCGG
>NZ_JBAGKI010000070.1:0-28509 GCF_036689795.1 Micromonospora palythoicola
CCCGACGTGGTCGGGCCCGACCCGTCCGTTGCGGTCTGCTGAGGGAGGTCCGGCTCGTCCGTGCGGGTCCGCGTCCCGGAGTGCTGGTCGGTCGGTGTGGGCCACCAGGTGGTCAGCCAGTCGAGGTCGGCGGGGTTGATCTGTTCGCCTGTCGTCTCCTCGCCCGAGGTGGGGTCGACGAGGAGGTAGTGCCATCGGTCGTTGACCTGGGTGGCCAGGTCGAGGGGGATGTTGTCGAGCCACTCGGTGGCCAGGAGCAGGCCGGTGACGGTGGTGGGGATCTCGTTCGTCCAGGCGATCTGGTCGGGAAGGTGGTCGGGGCGCGGGGCGAGTTCGACGGCGGTGAACCGTACCCGCCGAGCCAGCGGAACCGAAGCCGACGGCGGCGGATCGACGGACCCGGACGAGATGTCACCCGGCGTGATACCAGCGGCGGCCGTGGTGGTCAGGGTTGCCGGGGAGCCCGCCCGCGCAGGGATCAAGCCTGACCGCCCGGAGCGGGCGGGCTCCCCGGCAACCCCCACGGCGGGCCCGGAGCGGGCGGACTCCCCGGCAACCCCCACGGTGACCAGAGCGCTGAGGAGTTCACCCCGTCCCGCCCCCACATCCACCACGTCGAAGCGGTCGGGGAAGCCCAGGGCGGCGTCGAGGTGGTGGATCAGGCGGAGCAGCGCCGTGGTGAAGACCGGTGAGGCGTGCACGCTGGTCCGGAAGTGGGCCGCGGGCCCGGCGCCGGAGACGAAGAAGCCCTCGGGGCCGTAGAGGGCCCGCCGCATCGCCTCGCGCCAGCGCATCGACATGGGGCCCTCCTCACACCGGTGAACGATTTCACACAACCTTGTTTCAGATCCGCTTCAGAGACGCATACTTGCCCCGACCGGTACCCCGTCTCGAGGACTGGATCGTGACATGAGCGCACGGCTGCGCACCCACTCGGCCGCCTCCCGGCGGCCCGCGACCTTGGCGTCGGCCAAGGTTGACACTCCTACCCTGCTCACGGTCGGCGTCATCGGCGCCGGGCGGGTGGGCGCCACCCTGGGTGCCGCGCTGGCCGCCGCGGGTCATCGGGTGGTCGCCGCCAGCGGGACGTCCGGCGCTTCCCGGGCCCGACTGGCGCTGCTGCTGCCGACGGTTTCCCGCCGCCCGGCCGCCGAGGTCGCCCGGGCCGCCACCGACCTGCTGCTGATCGCCGTACCGGACGACGCGCTGGCCGAGGTGGTGGCCGGTCTGGCCGCCGACGGCGCGATGCGTCCCGGCCAGGTGGTCGCGCACACGTCGGGGGCACACGGCCTGGCCGTGCTGGCGCCGGCCAGCGCTGCCGGTGCCCGTCCACTGGCGCTGCATCCGGCGATGACCTTCGCCGGCACCCCCGACGACCTCGGCCGGCTGCCCGGCATCTCCTACGGGGTGACCGCGCCGGCCGACCTGCGCCCGCTGGCCGCCCGGCTGGTGGTCGACCTCGGTGGGGTGCCGGAGTGGATCGCCGAGGCCGACCGACCGCTGTACCACGCGGCGCTGGCGCACGGCGCGAACCACCTGGTGACCCTCGTCAACGAGGCGGCCGACCGGCTGCGCGACGCCGGGGTGGGCCAGCCCGAGAAGGTGCTCGCCCCGTTGCTGCGTGCCGCGCTGGAGAACGCGCTGCGCCTCGGCGACGACGCGTTGACCGGCCCGGTCTCCCGGGGCGACGCCGGTACGGTGCGGCGGCACCTGGCGCGGCTCGCCAGCACCGCACCCGAGTCGGTCGAGCCCTATCTCGTGCTGGCGCGGCGTACCGCCGATCGGGCCGTCGCGGCCGGCCGGCTGCGTCCGGTCGACGCGGCGGCACTGTTCGGTGTCCTGGACGACTACCGGAGCGGGGTGGCGGCGTGACCGTCGGCGGAGGACAGGTGTCGAGCGGGGTGGAGCACGTGACGGGGCTGGTGCACACGCGTGCCGACCTGGCCGAGGCGCGAGCCGCCTGCACCGGGACGGTGGGGGTGGTGATGACCATGGGCGCGCTGCACGAGGGGCACGAGACGCTCCTGCGCGAGGCCCGGGCGCGGGCCGACCACGTGATCGTGACGATCTTCGTGAACCCGCTGCAGTTCGGGCCGAACGAGGACTTCGACCGCTACCCGCGTACCCTCGAAGCCGATCTTGAAGTGTGCCGGCGGGCCGGTGCGGACCTGGTCTTCGCTCCCTCGGTGGGTGAGATGTATCCCGGCGGTGAGCCGGCGGTCCGGGTCAACCCGGGGCCGCTCGGCGAGGATCTGGAGGGGCTCAGCCGGCCGGGGTTCTTCCACGGCGTGCTCACCGTGGTGCTGAAGCTGCTGCAGCTCACCCGCGCGGACCTGACCTTCTTCGGAGAGAAGGACTACCAGCAGCTGACCCTGGTCCGGCGGATGTGTCGGGACCTGGACGTTCCGGTCGAGGTGATCGGGGTGCCCACCGTCCGGGAACCGGACGGTCTCGCCCTCTCCAGCCGCAACCGTTACCTCTCGCCGGCCGAGCGCTCGGTGGCGCTGAGCCTGTCCCGGGCGTTGCGGGCCGGAGCCGGGGCCGCGGCGGCCGGTGGCGACGCCGCAGCGGTCCTGACGGCGGCACACGTCGCCTTCGGGGCCGGCGAGTCCGGCGCGCGGCTCGACTACCTGGTGCTGACCGATCCGGATCTGGAGCCCGGGCCGGTCCGTGGCCCCGCCCGGCTGCTCGTGGCGGCCTGGGTGGGCGACACACGGCTGATCGACAACGCTCCGCTCCGGCTCGACCCGGCTTCCTGACCACACGTACCCGCGAAAGGCGTCCCGATGTTCCGCACGATGCTCAAGTCCAAGATCCACCGGGCCACGGTGACCCAGGCGGACCTGCACTACGTTGGCTCGGTGACCGTCGACGAGGATCTGCTCGACGCGGCGGACCTGCTGCCCGGCGAGCAGGTGGCGATCGTCGACATCACGAACGGGGCCCGCCTGGAGACGTACGTGATCCCGGGCCGGCGGGGCAGCGGTGTGATCGGTATCAACGGTGCCGCCGCCCGCCTGGTCCAACCGGGCGACCTGGTCATCCTCATCTCGTACGGCCAGATGGACGATGCCGAGGCCCGCGCGTACCGCCCTCGGGTGGTGCACGTGGACGCGGACAACAAGGTCGTCGACCTCGGCGCCGACCCGTCGACCGCCGCGCCCGGCACGGCCGGCGCACCGGTGCCCAACCCCCTGTCGGTCTAGCGGGGCCGCTCCTCGGTCAGGCCCCGCCGCTCGCGGGAGCCTTTCGTGCCGGCCGTGAGCATCGCGCCGCGATTCCGGTCTGTCACCGGAAGGTCATTTCTGGTTACCCTTTAGGCGCCGTCGGGGGACGGCCGCTGACTGGGGGAGGCGGCGCCATGCAGCGTGCGACGAGGACCCTGGTCACGACCTTCATCATGGCGGCGCTGCTGGCCGGTTGTGGGTCGACCGGCGGGCTGGACGGCGACCTGGTCGACGATTGGGCCGCGTTGCCGCCGCCCGGGCCCTTCACCCCGGCGGTTGGGGTCTGTCACGAGGCCGACTTCGCCGAGGTGGTGCCGCTCGGGGCGTACGCGCCGGTGGACTGTGCCGCACCGCACCGGGTGGAGACGGTGCACGTCGGCGCCTTCCCCGCCGCCCGGAAGGAACCGCCGCCGACCGGTTCGGCCGAGCTGCGGACCGCCTTCGCCGAGTGTGACAACCGGGCCAACGGCCACGTCGGTGACAACTGGCGGGCCGGGCGGCTCCGGTTGGCGGTCGCGGTGCCGTCCGGGCCGGGCTGGGCCGCCGGGTCGCGCTGGTACCGCTGCGACCTGATGGAGGTCGACACGGTCGAGGCCGGTGCCAAGGTCGTGCCGCGGACCGGCTCGCTGCGCGACGCGCTCCGGACGGCGTCGACGCTGCGACTGAGCTGCCAGCAGACGCGTACCGGGGTAAACGGGGTGGTGCGGACCCTGGTGCCGGTGGCGTGCACCGACCGCCACGACGCCGAGTTCGCCGGGGTCTGGTCGGCTCCGGACCGCCCGTACCCGACCAGCAGTGTGCAGTGGGCACCCTTCTACGCCGGGTGCCGCTCGGTCCTCGCCCGCTTCGCCGGTCTGCCGGACGACGACGCCCTGATCTTCCGGACCGACGTGGTGGTGCGGCCGCCCAGCGCCGGTCGGTGGCGGGTGGGCGACCGGGGGATCCGCTGCTACCTGTGGCTCAGCGACCGTCGGGTGACCGGAACACTCAAGGACGCCGGTCCGGCGGCCCTCCCGGTCCGGACGAAGTAGCCGGAACCACTCGTCCCGCCCCCGCCGCCCGAGTCGAAAGGCATTCGGGTTGACTGGGGGCATGGACCTACCGACCGTCGGCCTGCCGGCGCTGCCCAGCCGGCTGGCCGCCCCGGCACCCGGCTGGGTGGAGACCACCGACGTGATCGTGGTCGGCTCCGGGGTGGCCGGGCTGACCGCCGCGTTGCATCTACGTGAGGCGGGACTGCACGTCACCGTGGTCACCAAGGTCGACATGGACGAGGGATCGACCCGGTGGGCGCAGGGCGGCATCGCCGCGGTGCTCGACCCGGCCGACACCCCGGCCATGCACGCCTCCGACACCGAGATCGCCGGCGTCGGTCTGTGCGACCCGGCCGCGGTCCGCGTGCTCGTGGAGGAGGGGCCGACCCGGCTGCGGGAACTGATGCGTCTCGGTGCCGAGTTCGACCGCAACGCCGACGGGTCGTTGATGCTCACCCGCGAGGGCGGGCACCGGGCCGACCGCATCGTGCACGCGGGCGGCGACGCGACGGGGGCCGAGGTGCAGCGGGCGTTGCACGAGGCGGTACGCCGCGACCCGTGGATCAGGCTCGTCGAGCACGCGTTGGTGCTGGATCTGCTCCGGGCCCCCGGTCACGGTCCGGGTGGGCTCGGTGCGGCGTGCGGGATCACCCTGCACGTGCTCGGCGAGGGCAGTGAGGACGGCGTCGGTGCGCTGCTGGCCCGCGCGGTGGTGCTGGCCACCGGCGGGATGGGGCAGATCTTCGCGGCCACCACGAACCCGGCGGTCTCCACCGGCGACGGGGTCGCCCTGGCCATGCGGGCCGGTGCGGCGGTCACCGACGTGGAGTTCGTGCAGTTCCACCCGACCGCGCTGATCGTGCCGGAGCACTCCCGGGTGCCCGGTGCCGGGCACGCCCAGCAGCCGCTGGTCTCCGAGGCGCTGCGGGGCGAGGGCGCGTACCTGGTGGACGCCGACGGCAAACGCTTCATGCTCGGCCAGCACGAACTGGCCGAACTGGCCCCCCGGGACGTGGTCGCCAAGGGCATCCACCGGGTGCTGCTGGCCACCGGCGCCGACCATGTCCACCTCGACGCCCGCCACCTCGGCGGCGACTTCCTGGCCCGCCGGTTTCCCACAATCGTCGCGTCGTGCCTGGCCATCGGGGTCGACCCGGGAACCGGCCTGATTCCGGTGGCGCCCGCAGCGCACTACGCCTCCGGCGGGGTGCGCACCGACCTGCGCGGCCGGACCTCGATTCCCGGTCTGTACGCCTGCGGCGAGGTCGCCTGCACCGGCGTGCACGGCGCGAACCGACTGGCCAGCAACTCGCTGCTGGAAGGGCTGGTCTTCTCCCGGCGGATCGCCGACGACATCGCGTCCGGCCTGCCCGAGCAGGCCCGCCCGGCGGACACCGGGGCGTGGCGCGGTGCGGGCGGCTGGGTGCTGCCCGCGGAGACGACACCGGTGTTGCAGCGGGCGATGACCCGGGGCGCCGGCGTCCTCCGCTCGGCTGCGACGCTCACCGCCACCGCCGCCGAACTGGTCGAGCTGGGCGTCGCTCGCGGCACCCCGCGCACCGCCGACTGGGAGGCGACGAACCTGCTCACGGTGGCCGCCACACTTGTCGCCGCGGCGTACGCCCGCCGGGAGACCCGGGGCTGCCACTGGCGGGAGGACTTCCCGGTGGCCGACGAGCGGTGGCACGGCCACCTGGTCGGTGCCGTCGGCGGAGCGGGACGGTTGACCACCCGGTGGGAGGAGACGCGATGACCAGCGAGACGGAGCTGCTGCTGCGCGCGGCCGGGCTGGACCCGGACCAGGTACGCCGGATCATCGAGAACGCGCTCGTCGAGGACCTCGGCCCGGACGGGCTCGACGTGACGAGTACCGCCACCATCCCGGCGGCACAGACCGACACCGCCGACGTGGTGGCCCGCGCCGACGGCGTGGTGGCCGGGCTGGCCGTCGCCGCCGCCGTGTTCGAGTCGGCCGCCGAGGCGACCGGCGTCGGGCGTACCGTCGAGGTCTCGCTGGTGGCCCGCGACGGCGAGCGGGTGGCCCGGGGAGACGTGCTGGCCACGGTGACTGGCCCGACCCGGGTGCTGCTGACCGCCGAGCGGACCGCCCTCAACCTGCTCTGCCGGATGTCCGGGGTGGCCACGCACACCCGGGCCTGGGCGGACGCGCTGGCCGGCAGCAAGGCGATGGTGCTGGACACCCGCAAGACCACCCCGGGGTTGCGGGCCCTGGAGAAGTACGCGGTGCGGGCCGGCGGCGGCACGAACAAGCGGATGGGCCTGCACGACGTCGCCATGGTCAAGGACAACCACAAGTACGCGGCGGGCGGCGTCGCCGCCGCGTACCGGCGGGTCCGGGAGGCGTTCCCCGACGTACCCGTGCAGGTGGAGGTGGACACCCTCGCCGAGGCCGTGGAGGCGGTCGAGGCCGGAGCCGACTTCCTGCTGCTGGACAACATGCCGCCGGCGGTGCTGGCCGAGGTGGCGGCCACCGTGGGCGATCGGGCCGAGCTGGAGGCGACCGGCGGGCTGACCCTCGCCGACGCCGCGGCGGTGGGTGCCACCGGCGTCGACTACCTCTCCGTCGGCGCGCTCACCCACTCCTCACCGATCCTGGACATCGCCCTGGACCTGCGCACGGAGTGAACCCGTCTAGGCTGCGTGCGTGCTGCTCTGCATCGACATCGGGAACACGAACACCGTGCTGGCGACCTTCGACGGCGACAAGCTGGTGCACTCCTGGCGGATCAAGACCGACGCCCGTTCGACCGCCGACGAGCTGGGTCTGATGTTCCGGGGGCTGCTCGCCGGCGACGCCGTCGAGATCACCGGCGTGGCCGCCTGCTCGACGGTCCCGGCCGCCCTGCGCTCGCTGCGGACCATGCTGACCCGCTACTACGGCGAACTGCCGAGCGTCATCGTCGAGCCCGGGGTGCGTACCGGGGTGCAGCTGGCCATCGACAACCCGAAGGAGGTCGGCGCGGACCGGGTGGTGAACACGCTGGCCGCGTACACCCTCTACGGTGGGCCGTCGATCGTCGTCGACTTCGGCACCACCACGAACTTCGACGTGATCAGCGGTCGGGGCGAGTTCCTCGGTGGTGCGTTCGCCCCGGGCATCGAGATCTCCTTCGACGCGCTCGCCGCCCGCGCCGCCCAGCTGCGCAAGGTCGAGGCGACCCGGCCCCGCTCGGTGATCGGCAAGAACACCGTCGAGTGCCTCCAGGCGGGCCTCTACTTCGGTTTCGCCGGTCAGGTGGACCGGATCGTCGAGCGGATGGCCGCCGAGCTGGGCGAGCTGAAGGCGGTGATCGCGACCGGTGGGTTGGCCTCACTGGTGCTCAACGAGTGCCGGACGATCACGCATCACGAGCCGATGATCACGTTGATCGGGTTGCGCATGGTGTACGAGCGGAACGTCTGACGCTTTCGGTTTGGCGTTGTGGTTGCGGTGGGGGTTCCGGGCAGCCCGACCGGCTCCGGGCGGTCAGGCTTGATCCCTGCGCCGGTCGGGCTGCCCGGAACCCTTCGGTGGGTACGCGTCAGCCGTCCGGTGGGGGTGGGGTCTGTGGTGGGGGCTGGGGTCTGTGGTGGTGGGGGGCGTCCGGCTGTCGCGGTCTTGTGGGTGGGTGGTTCAGGTTCTCCGGGCGCGGGCTACGAGGGTCGTGTAGGGGAGCGTGATGGTCTCCCGGTCGGCCAGGTCGGGGTGGGTGCGTAGGAGGGTGCGGACCTGGTGGTCGACCTCGGCTCGGCGGTCGGGTGTGGCGGTCAGGTAGTGGGAGCGGGTGCGGACCAGGCCGAGCAGTTCGTCGGGGGTCAGCGTGCTGGCGTGGGTGAACTCGGCCCACTCGGGGGCGGTGAAGGAGTCGCCGAAGTCGGTCACGCTCTGCCGTAGGTGCTCGACGGTGTCGCCGATCTCGGCGATCCGGCTCAGCTCGGCCACCCAGGCGCACGAGTCGTCCCGCAGGTTCCACAACGGCGCGAACACCCCGCCGGGCCGCAGCACCCGGGCGATCTCCGCATGTGCCCGTGGCCGGTCGAACCAGTGGTACGCCTGGCCGGTGAACACGGCGTCGGCGAACCCGCCGGGCAGCGGCATCGTCTCGGCGCTGCCGGCCAGCGCGCGCACCTCGGTGTCGACCGACGTCAGCTGGGCCCGCATGCCGGGGTCGGGCTCGACGGCGGTCACCCGGTGCCCCAGGGCGAGCAGGCCACGGGCCAGGATGCCGGTGCCGGCAGCCAGGTCGACAAGCCGCGCGGGGGCGTCGATGCCGTCGAGCGCCCACCGCAGCGCCGCCTGCGGATAGCGGGGACGGTAGCGGTCGTAGTCGGCGGCGGCGGTACCGAAGGAGAGGGCCTGCGTGGGATCGGTCATGACCGGCAGGCTATCCAGTAACGGTCGCCGGGGCGTTTGAGTACGCTCGGGCCTGACCCCGCCCGAATTCTCCCGCCGAGGAAGCGTGTCGTGACCCAACAGAGCCCCGTGCCAGTCGACCCCGCCGACGACCTTCCCGAGCAGATGAAGGTCCGCCGGGAGAAGCGGGACCGGATGCTCGCCGACGGTGTGCAGCCCTATCCGGTCAGCTACCCGCGCACCAGCACCCTGAGCCAACTGCGCGAGCGTTACGGGGATCTGCCGACGGACACCGCCACCGGCGACCGGGTCTCGGTCACCGGCCGGGTGATCTTCGTGCGGAACACCGGCAAGCTCTGCTTCGCCACGCTGCGCGACGGCGACGGCACCGAACTGCAGGCGATGCTGTCGCTGGACCGGGTCGGCGCGGATCGGCTGGAAGCCTGGAAGCGCCTGGTGGACCTGGGCGACCACGTCGGGGTCACCGGTGAGGTGATCACCAGTCGCCGGGGTGAGTTGTCGGTGCTGGCCGAGGAGTGGGCGGTCACCGCCAAGGCGTTGCGCCCGCTGCCGGTGGCGCACAAGCCGCTCAGTGAGGAGGCCCGGGTCCGGCAGCGCTACGTCGACCTGATCGTCCGTCCGCAGGCGCGGCAGATGGTCCGTACCCGGGCGACGGCGTTGCGGAGTCTGCGCGATTCGCTGCACGGCGAGGGTTACCTTGAGGTGGAGACCCCGATGTTGCAGTTGCTGCACGGGGGAGCGGCGGCCCGGCCTTTCGTGACCCACAGCAATGCGCTCAACACGGATCTGTATCTCCGAATCGCGCCGGAACTGTTTTTGAAGCGCGCTGTCGTTGGCGGCGTCGAGCGGGTCTTCGAGATCAACCGCAACTTCCGTAATGAGGGCATCGACTCTTCGCACTCGCCCGAGTTCGCCATGCTGGAGGCGTACGAGGCGTACGGGGACTACAACACGATGGCCGAGTTGACCCGCAATCTCGTCCAGCGGGCGGCGATCGCGGTCTCCGGATCGACGGTGGTCACCCACGCTGACGGTCGGGAGTTCGACCTCGGCGGCGAGTGGCGTTCGGTCACCCTCTTCGGTGTGCTTTCCGAGGCGCTGGGTGAGGAGGTCACGGTCCACACCGAGCAGGCGCGCCTGGTCGAGTACGCCGACAAGGTGGGCCTGGCCGTCGACCCGAAGTGGGGGCCGGGCAAACTGGCCGAGGAGCTGTTCGAGGAACTCGTGGTACCCGGCCTCGAGGCGCCGACCTTCGTGCGGGACTACCCGGAGGAGACGAGCCCGCTGACCCGGGCGCACCGCAGCGAGCCGGGCCTGGCCGAGAAGTGGGACCTGTACGTGCTCGGGTTCGAGCTGGGGACCGCGTACTCCGAGCTGGTGGACCCGGTGGTGCAGCGGGAACGGCTGGTCGCGCAGGCGCAACTGGCCGCCCGGGGCGACGACGAGGCGATGCGACTGGACGAGGACTTTCTCCGGGCGATGGAGTACGGAATGCCGCCGGCCGGTGGCATGGGAATGGGAATCGACCGGCTCCTGATGGCGCTGACCGGCCTGGGAATTCGGGAAACCATCCTCTTCCCGTTGGTCCGCCCTGAGTAGTCGTACGAGAACTTACCGCCTCGTTACCGCATCCTATTGACGCGACAAGCATCTGACGGGTTATTGTGCTTGTGCAGTTGGCAGGAGCAACCCTGCTCGAAAGGAATGTGGCGTGGCCAAGCAGATCATTCACAAGCTGGTCGATGACCTGGACGGCGGGGACGCGGACGAGACCGTCAAGTTCGCGCTCGACGGTGTTCAGTACGAGATCGACCTGTCAGGTTCGAACGCAGAGAAATTGCGCGAGGTATTCGCCCCGTACATCGCCCACGGCACGAAGGTCGGTCGCGGCGGCGTGGTCGTCGGTGGTCGGGCCGCCCGTGGTCGCGGTGGTGCCACCGCCGACCGTGAGCAGAACAAGGCCATTCGGGCCTGGGCGCGCAAGGCGGGCAGGGACATCTCGGACCGGGGCCGGATCCCGCAGGAGATCGTCGACGAGTACCACTCGAAGGCCGGTCACTGAGACCAGTCAGCAGGAGCGGCCATGACGCCGGCCCGGAGAACTTCTCCGGGCCGGCGTCGGGCGTCGGCGGGACTATTCGCGGCATGCCGCACGTTGTCCACAGCCGGTGGATGTCTTGTCCACAACCTGTGGATGGTGCCGTCCCCGGTCGGGGCGCCCCCGTGCGGCGTTCCCGGCGGTCCCGGCGACCGGGCCGAATTTCGCTCTGCGCGTACACAGACCATGCCCGGAACACCCGTTGAGCGTGGATGGTTGTGCAAAACGACGCGTACCGGGCCTACGACGCAGACACACGAGGTCAGCCGAGTCGGCTCGCGGCGATAGAGTAATGAGGCGCGGACGCCCGTCCCGGGCGCTCGCGTATCCGGCCCCGCCGAGAGTCTTGACCACCAAGATCGAGTGCGCACGGCACGTGAGGAGCACGAGGGCATGTTCGAGCGGTTCACCGACCGAGCGCGACGGGTTGTCGTCCTGGCCCAGGAAGAGGCCCGGATGCTCAACCACAACTACATCGGTACGGAGCACATCCTGTTGGGCCTGATCCATGAGGGTGAGGGTGTGGCGGCCAAGGCTTTGGAGAGCCTTGGGATCTCTTTGGAGGGCGTCCGCCAGCAGGTGGAGGAGATCATCGGTCAGGGTCAGCAGGCGCCGAGCGGGCATATCCCGTTCACGCCGCGGGCCAAGAAGGTGTTGGAGCTGTCGCTGCGTGAGGCGTTGCAGCTGGGCCACAACTACATCGGCACGGAGCACATCCTGCTCGGCCTGATCCGTGAGGGCGAGGGCGTCGCCGCCCAGGTGCTGGTGAAGCTTGGCGCTGACCTGAACCGGGTCCGCCAGCAGGTCATCCAGCTGCTCTCCGGCTACCAGGGCAAGGAGCCGGCCGCCGCCGGTGCCGCTCCGGGTGAGGCCGCGCCGTCGACCAGCCTGGTGCTGGACCAGTTCGGCCGGAACCTGACCCAGGCTGCCCGGGAGGGCAAGCTCGACCCGGTGATCGGGCGGGAGAAGGAGATCGAGCGGGTCATGCAGGTGCTGTCCCGCCGGACGAAGAACAATCCGGTGCTGATCGGTGAGCCCGGCGTCGGTAAGACCGCCGTGGTGGAGGGCCTGTCCCAGAAGATCATCAAGGGTGAGGTGCCCGAGACGCTGAAGGACAAGCAGCTCTACACGCTCGACCTCGGCGCGCTGGTGGCCGGTTCCCGCTACCGCGGTGACTTCGAGGAGCGTCTGAAGAAGGTGCTCAAGGAGATCCGTACCCGGGGTGACATCATCCTGTTCATCGACGAGATCCACACCCTGGTGGGTGCGGGTGCGGCGGAGGGCGCGATCGACGCGGCGAGCATCCTCAAGCCGATGCTGGCCCGTGGCGAGCTGCAGACCATCGGTGCCACCACGCTCGACGAGTACCGCAAGCACCTGGAGAAGGACGCCGCGTTGGAGCGGCGCTTCCAGCCGATCCAGGTCGGTGAGCCGTCGCTGGCGCACACCATCGAGATCCTGAAGGGTCTGCGGGACCGTTACGAGGCGCACCACCGCGTGTCGATCACCGACGCGGCGCTGGTGGCCGCGGCGACGCTGGCCGACCGGTACATCTCGGATCGGTTCCTGCCGGACAAGGCGATCGACCTGATCGACGAGGCGGGTGCGCGGATGCGGATCCGTCGGATGACCGCGCCGCCGGATTTGCGTGACTTCGACGAGCGGATCGCGCAGGTGCGTCGGGACAAGGAGTCCGCGATCGACGCGCAGGATTTCGAGCGGGCCGCGCAGTTGCGGGACAAGGAGAAGCAGCTGCTGGGTCAGAAGGCGCAGCGGGAGAAGGAGTGGAAGGCCGGTGACCTGGACGTCGTCAGTGAGGTCGACGACGAGCAGATCGCCGAGGTGTTGGGCAACTGGACGGGTATTCCGGTCTACAAGTTGACCGAGGAGGAGACCTCCCGCCTGCTGCGCATGGAGGACGAGCTGCACAAGCGCGTCATCGGCCAGGAGGACGCGGTCAAGGCGGTGTCGAAGGCGATCCGGCGTACCCGGGCCGGCCTGAAGGACCCGAAGCGTCCGTCGGGTTCGTTCATCTTCGCCGGCCCGTCGGGTGTGGGTAAGACCGAGTTGTCCAAGGCGTTGGCGGAGTTCCTGTTCGGTAGCGAGGACGCGCTGATCCAGCTGGACATGTCGGAGTTCCACGACCGGTACACGGTGTCCCGGCTGGTGGGTGCCCCGCCCGGCTACGTCGGCTACGACGAGGGTGGGCAGCTGACCGAGAAGGTGCGGCGTCGGCCGTTCAGCGTGGTGCTGTTCGACGAGATCGAGAAGGCCCACCCGGACGTGTTCAACACGCTGCTGCAGATCCTGGAGGACGGTCGGCTCACCGATGGTCAGGGTCGGATCGTGGACTTCAAGAACACGGTCATCATCCTGACCACCAACCTGGGCACCCGGGACGTCGCGAAGGCGGTCTCCCTGGGCTTCCAGGCCTCCGAGGACTCCGAGTCCAACTACGACCGGATGAAGCAGAAGGTCAACGACGAACTCAAGCAGCACTTCCGGCCCGAGTTCCTCAACCGCATCGACGACACCATCGTGTTCCACCAGCTGCGTCAGACCGAGATCCTGTCGATCGTCGACATCATGATCTCCCGCATCGAGACCCAGCTGCGCAACAAGGACATGGGCCTGGAGCTGACCGACAACGCCAAGAAGTACCTCGCGGCGAAGGGCTTCGACCCGGTCCTCGGAGCACGTCCGCTGCGTCGCACCATCCAACGCGACATCGAGGACAACCTGTCCGAGCGGATCCTGTTCAACGAACTGACCCCAGGTCAGATCGTGTTGGTGGACTGCGAAGGCGACCCGAACGACATCGACAAGTCCAAACTCGTCTTCAAGGGCTCCGACCGCCCGGTGGAGGTGCCCGACGCCGTACCGGCCGAGCTGACCGTCGAAAACGGCAACGCCGCCTGACCAGTGACGCCGTAGGGGGCCGACCCAAACGGGTCGGCCCCCTACCGCACGGCCTGGAAAATGCGGCCTGATCAGCGCGCGAACAACTCCTGATCGGCGAGCACGACCAGTTCGTCGGAACGCGCCGACAACGACGTCTTCGTCTCGTCGACCCAGACGTCGTAGCCCACCGGCGGACCTGACGGTCCCCACAGAGCACCCACGATAGTGGCCGTCCGCCCTTGGTGGAGGTCACGGAGCAGGCGGACTCGGGTGCCCGGGGCGTGACCGTCGTCGGCGACGATGAGCAGAGCGTCCAGGATCTGCCGGACACCCAGGATGGGCAGCCCGTCCACGTACGGCTCCCCCGCGTAGCCCTCGCGCGGGGTCACCATGGTGCGGAGAAGCGCGGCATGCCGGATCGCCTCTCGGCGGATCTGCCAGTCGGTGCTGTGCTCGGCGGCGGCCAGCGCCTTCTCGATCGCCGGCCACAGCACGGCCGGCTCCCGGTCGAGCAGCCGGCGGGCTTCGCGGTCCAACTCGGCACAGGCCATATCGAGCGCGGTCTCCTCCCCCATCTCCGAGGTCCAGGCCAGGTCACCCACCTCGGGCAGCAGCCCCGGCGACTCGGCCGCGACGACGATGTACAGCATGGCGAGCAGTTCTTGGCGTCCTTCACCGTGGTAGAGCGGGCCCACCCCGGTCCCCTTCGGCCCCCGGGTGGGCGGAAAACGCTCGACGAGGTGTTGGGCCCGACCGTCGGGGAGCATTCCGGCCCGCCGGGTATCCGCGACCCGCTCTTCGAAGGACCGCCGTTCGCGGCGTTCGATTAGTAGTTGGCGGTGTGAGTCGAAGCCGGTCGGATAGATCGTGCGCCCATAGCTGGAGAGAGTCTCGCCGGGCTGGAGACCGACCGCCTCGAGCTGCCGGGCAGCCACCGAGTAGGCGACTCCGGTCCGGGCGGCCTGTTCCCGGATCGCCCGCTTGCGGGCGCGGCCCGGGCGTGGCATGCTCCGCGGGTTCTGATCAGACATGGCGCCTCCGGTGCAGTCCCACGCCCTTCACCAGACGGTCGGCGTGGCAGGCACGCCGGAATCTCGACGCAACCGCGCGGAGTCGGAGACTCTTGGCCCCACGACGCAATCAGGCGTGGGCTGTCACGTCGGGCACAGGCAGGCGCTCTGCCTTCCGCCATGATATCGCAATGACACCACCATTTCAGACGACGCGGGCGGATGCCCGGGCATCTCCTGCCAAGGGCCTCACGTGGTGGCCGGCCACGAGACGGAAAAGCGCGATCAGCCGGTCTCGTTCGATCTCCGGCACGTCCGCCTCACCGAGCTTGCCGAGAGCCATTTCCAGGTACCGCCCGGACAACACCTCGGCCTGCTCACGGCCACCTGCGCGTTCGATCAGATCCGCCTGCGCCTGCACCTGATCGCCTGTCGGCTCGGGTTGATCGAGCAATGCCGCCAGTTCGGCGGCTGCGGCGTTGTCAGCCCGTAATGCCAGGATGACCGGGATAGTCTTCTTCGCACGACCTAAATCGCTTCGGGCCGGTTTTCCGGTCAGCGCCGGGTCTCCCCAAATGTCCTCCACATCGTTGGCGATCTGCCAGGACAGTCCGAGGTGTCGGCCCGCCTCGCGCAGAGCGTCCACCGTCGTCGTCCGAGCCCCACCGAGGACTGCGCCGATCGCCGTCGCGGTCTCCAGCAACGCCGTCGTCTTGGCGCACGCCCGCAGGTAGTGCGAGACGTCCACCTCCCGGACGGGCACCTGCTCCAAGGCGAGGTCCGCCGCCTGCCCGTCGATCATCTGATGGAGCGCCACCAGCAGCAGATCCGCCGAGTCCAGGCCCGGGCGGGAGTTCATCGACCGGAGGGTCCGGAAGGCGGTCGCGATGAGCGCGTCACCGGCAAGGGTAGCCATGCCGGTGCCGTACACCACCCAGGCCGCCGGCCGCCCTCGGCGGAGTGCGTCGGCATCCATGATGTCGTCGTGCAGCAGTGAGAAGTTGTGGATCATCTCCACCGCCACGGCACCCGGGACCGCCGTGGTCGGCTCGGCGCTTACCGCGCCCGCCGACATCAGGGTCAGCGTGGCGCGGAGCAGCTTGCCGGCACCGTCCCCGGTCGGGGCGCCGTCGGCATCCGACCATCCGAAGTGGTAGCCGCACAGTCGGGCCAGGTCTGGATGCAACCCGTCGACGACGTCGCGCAGCATGCACTCGACCGAGTGGCGAGCCGCGTCGAGTCGCGCGTCCTCGCTGACGAAACGACTCTGCTGGGCCAAACTCATCGGGAACCTCCGGTCAGTCTTCGGTGGGTCCGACGACCCGCTCGGCGGCGATGACCAGATAGTTGAGGGAGTTCGTCCGGTATCCGGCGAGGAAGGGCGCCTCGACACCGGTTTTGAGCGCGCTGTTCTCGCGCAACTCCCAGTACGGGATCGCCTCGGAGGTGAGGTCCAGAACCCGGGAGGGCACGAGCCCGTTGTCCGACAGCGCCTTGAGGTAGGCACTTCGCTTGTGGATGTGACAGACGTAGTGCTCGTCGATGGCGGCGACCTCGTCCGACTTGTCAGCCACCGCGTCGTTCTGGCACCACGTCACCAGGACGTACCGCCCACCCGGGCGCAGCAGCCGGGAGAACTCGGCGAACGCCTCGTTCAGATCGACGTACATGGTCGTCTCGTTGCTGACGACGGCGTCGAAGGATCCGCTCTCGAAGGGCGTCTTGGCCATATTGGCGTAGTGAAAGTTGACCTTGTCGGCGCACTTGCGCTGCTCGGCGAGCCGCTCGGCGAACTCGATGTGGTGGGTGCAGAAGTTGACCCCGTCGACCCTGCAGCCGTACCGCTCGTGCACCATGAAGCTGGTTCCGCCGCGGCCGGAGCCGGCGTCCATCACCCGGGCGTTCGGCGGCAGACCGTCGAGGGCGTCCAGGATTAGCTCGACCTGCTCATTCTCCATTCGGTGCATCTCCCGCAGGATCAGCCGCTCGCGCTCGACCGGCGGCGCCTGCAACAGCTTCCGATTGAAGTCACCCACCGCGTAGTGGTGGTGGTACAGGCCGTCCATCGCTCCCAGCAGGAGATTGATCGGGTCGCTCTGCTTCTCCTCCCAGTGGTCGTTCAGGTCCTGCTCGTAGTGATTGCGGACGACCCCGTCCTTGGTGTCGAAATCGATCGACATGGAAGTCTCCTCGTTTCTGGGCATTCCGGTCCGTCTGCTTCAGATGCGGATGAGCGTCTTGAGGGCGCGGCGTTCATCCATAGCCGCATAGCCGCCGGGCACGTCGGTGAGCCCGACGGTGAGATCGAAGATCGGAGCCGGGTCGAGCACTCCGGACAGCACGTCGGGCAGCAGGTGCGGGATATAGGTGCGGGCTGGGGTGATGCCCCCGGCCAAGGTGAGGTTGCGGTCGAACATCGCCCGCAGGTCGATGCCGTCCTGACTGCCGTGTGGCACACCGACGAAACCGATCCGACCGCCCGGGGCCGCTACCGCTGTCGCGGCCGCCATGGCGTCGGCGGTGCCAACTGCCTCGACGACGCTGGCAAAACCCTTCCCTTCGGTCAACTCGAAGGCGTGCGCGGTCACCGAGCCAGCGTCCGAGAGGACCACGATGTCCGCGCCGAACCGGCGGGCGATCGCGGCCCGGCTACGGTGGTGACCGAAAACGGCGACCCTGGCCGCGCCGAGCCGCCGGGCCGCCAGCACCGCACAAAGACCGACCGCCCCGTCACCGACGACGGCCACGTCGGAGCCGGGTTCCACGCCGGCGCCACGGGCCCCGTGATGCCCGGTGCACATGACGTCGGAGAGGGCCAGCACGGCCGGCATCCGGTCCTCGTCGACGTCGGCGGGCAGCGTCACCAGGGTGGCCTCGGCGTACGGCACGGTCACCGCCTCGCCCTGGGCACCGTCGGCACCCGGATCACCCCAGAAACCCTTGGCCGGACATGAGGTCGGCAGACCGGCGACGCAGTAGGCGCAGGTTCCTTCGGACCATACGAACGGGGCGACCACACGGTCTCCCCGCCGTAGGGAGCGCACATCCGCGCCGACGTCCTCCACCACCCCGACGAACTCGTGACCGATCCGCTGGCCCGGCTGACGCGGGACCCGACCGCGGTACGCCCACAGGTCGCTACCACAGACGCAGGAGTGGGTGACCCGGACGACAGCATCGGTCGGGTACCGGATCGCGGCGTCGGGCACCTGCTCGACCCGGATGTCCTTCGGCCCGTGGATGGTCACCGCGCGCATCAGCCCACCTCCGCGTCGAGCGCCGTGGTGAGAATTCCCGGCAGCGCGTCCAGAAAGGCGCGCGCCTCCTCGACGGCGAGGATCAGCGGAGGCGACAGCCGCACCACGTCCGGCTGGACGGCGTTGATCAGGAAACCGGCATGTCGGGCCGCCTCCTCCACCTGGGTGCCGTACGGCCTCGCAAGCACGATGCCCAGCCAGAGACCGCGACCGCGGACGCCCCGCAGCAGGGGATGGTCGGTCCGTGCGATCCCGTCACGCAGCGTCCCGCCGACCGTCCTCGCGTTCGTCAGCAGATCGTCGCGTTCGATGACCTCGAGCACGGCCAGCGCGGCGGCGCAGGCGACGGGGTTGGCGCCGAAGGTCGAGCCATGGTCGCCCTTCGCAAACACCGAACCGAACCTGCCGAACCCCACACAGGCTGCGATCGGAAGTCCCCCGCCGAGCCCCTTGGCGAGGGTCACCACGTCCGGGCGGACGCCGACGGCGAGGTGGTGGAACCATTCCCCGGTCCGGCCGATCCCGCTCTGCACCTCATCGAGGACCAGGACGGCACCCGTCTCGTCACACCGGTCGCGGGCCGCGCGCAGATAGTCCGGGGACGGTTCGACGATCCCGGCCTCACCCTGGATGGGTTCCAGAAACACCCCCGCGCACTCCGGAGTCACCGCCTGGACCAGGGCCTCGGTGTCGCCGTAGGTCACGAAACGCACGTCGATGCCGAACGGGGCGAACGCGTCGCGGATCGCGGGCTTGCCGGCCAGGGCGAGTGACCCCATCGAGCGGCCGTGAAAGCTCTGCCACGCCGCGACGACATGGGACCGGCCGGTGCCGGCGTGGCGGCGGACCAGCTTCAGCGCCGCCTCATTCGCCTCGGTGCCCGAATTGGCGAAGAAGACCCGGCCGTCGCCGCCGAGCAGCTCGATCAGACGCTCGGCCAGCAGCACCTCGGGTTCGTGCAGGTACAGGTTGGAGATGTGGGCGAGGCGACCGACCTGGCGGCATACCGCCTCGACCAGCGCCGGGTGGGCGTGCCCGAGCGCCGAGACCGCGATGCCGGCGATCAGGTCCAGGTAGTCACGGCCCTCGGTGTCCCACACCCGGCTGCCGCTGCCATGGGAAATGACCAGGGGCGGGGTGCCGTAGTTCGGCATCAACGCATCTTCGAATCGACGCCGAAGTCCAGATTCGGCAGACAATACGTCGGAAGCCATCAGCAAAATGCCTTCTCTCTATCGAAGGAGAACCCACGCGCAATCACGCAAGATTAGCGAGGTAATCGCTTCCGCTCGCCCTCGGACGGCTGGGCCCCGAGGAACATGTGAACACACCCAAACAATGGGCCGCAACCCTCCACCGCCGATTACCCGCCAACGATGCACACCAACGTCGTCGGAACATTCCTCCTTCGCGACTCGGGCATGCACATCTGTTGCACGCCGAGCCGCTCATACCGCCACGCGCTGACGTCGGCGAGTCAGCAACAGAACAGCCAACGCCGCACAGGGCACCGTGACCACCGCGTAGACGACGGCCGGGATCGCGATCTCAGGGTCACCGAGCATGCCGGGATCGAGGGCGATGGTCACGGCGAGCGCGCTGTTGTGGATGCCGACGTCCATGCCGACCGCGATGGCGCGCGGGCCCGCGACGCCGCACAGGCGTGGAATGGCGTACCCGAGGGCCAGGCTGGACAGACAGAACAGGACGGCGGCAGACCCCACCCGGCCGAGCGAGGCGACGATCTTCGCCCCCTCGCGCAGCACGGTGGCGACGGCGATCAGCGCCAGGAACGCCACCGACAACGCCCGGATCAGCGGTTCGAGCCGACGCGCGAGCGCGGCGTCGCGGGCCCGGACGACCATGCCCAGCGCGACCGGAGCCAGGATGACCAGCACCAGACGGACGATCTCCGCGAAACCGAGGCCGGCAGTACCGGCCTCCGCCGGCAGGAAGTACGCCAAGGCGAGGTTGACGACCACCGGCAGCGTTATCACGGACAGCACGGTGTTCACGGCCGTCATCGTGATGTTGAGCGCGACGTCGCCACGGGCCAGGTGACTGAAGAGACTCGCCGTGGTGCCGCCGGGCGAGGCCGCGAGCAGCAGCATGCCGACCGCCAGTTCGGGCGGCAGCCGGAGTGCGACGACCAGGCCGAGGCAGAGCACCGGCAGGACCAGCAACTGGCAGGCCAGCCCGCAGATCAGGGCGCGTGGGTGGCGCAACGCGGCGCCGAACTCCGCGAGGGTGAGGGTCGTACCGAGACCGAACATCAGCACGGCGATGACGAGGGGCAGCAGCAGCCCGGCGAGCGGTGGCAGGGTCAAGACGACAACCTCCGGAATTGTGGTGTCATACTCCGACCACCGCACATTGACGCATGGCCAAGTCGTTGAAAAGGCCTACGATCGCACCACCGGCATCAACATTCGCGACTCCGCTGTTGACATCGGCGGCCTTGCCGGCCCGAAAGCGCCACCGGTAGCGTCGACAGCGCCGAGGAGCGTGGAACGGTCGATCAGTGACGGTGCCGCGGCAGCGGCCGTCCTCGTTTATCCGACGGTCGCGAAATACACGGCGCGGGCCGCAAACTGTTCTGGAAGGAATTCGTTGAGCCCATGGTGACAATTGAGGCCGGAGTCGGCCCGCATTCCCGCATGCTCCACACCGAACTGCGTGGCGCGGTCGACGACGCGCTGGACGCCTTCTTCACCGAGAAGAAAGCGGGGCTCTCGACGAACACCGCCATGGACGGGGTGGTCGAGGCGTTGCGCGCCTACGTCCTGGCCGGCGGCAAGCGCCTGCGGCCGTTGCTCTGCCTCTGCGGTTGGCAGGCGGCAGGAGGCTCGCCGCGGGATCCAGCGGCGGTGACCGCCGCCGCCTCCCTCGAACTCTTCCACGCCTTCGCATTGATCCACGACGACATCGTCGACAACGCGGCGGTACGTCGCGGCCACCCGAGCCTGCACGTCGCGCTGGCGTTCCTGGGCCGCAGCGACCACCAGGCCCGTAACGAGCGCTTCGGGCGGGACAGCGGCATCCTGGTCGGCGACCTGGCCATGGTCTGGTCCGACGAGATGCTGCACGGCAGCGGCATGACACCGGCGCAGTTGCAGGCCGTCCGGCCGCTGCTCGACCAGATGCGCACCGAGCTGATGTTCGGCCAGTACCACGACCTGCTCAGCAGCGACACCTCGCCGGACGTCGGAACCGCCCTCACCATCGCGAGCTACAAGAGTGGCCGGTACACCGTGCAGCGACCGTTGCAGATCGGCGCCGCGCTGGCCGGTGCCGACGAGTCGCTGCTCGACGCCTGCACCGCCTTCGCGCTGCCTATCGGGGAGGCCTTCCAACTCCGGGACGACCTCCTCGGCATCTTCGGCGACGCGCGGCACACCGGTAAGTCCACGCTGGACGACCTGCGTGAGGGCAAGGGAACGGTGCTGATGGCCATCGCACTGCGGGACGCCGATCCGGCCCAACGGACCACGCTCTCGACCCTCGTCGGCAACCCGGCCCTCGATGAGGCCGGCGCGGCGGAGGCCCGCGACATCATCGTGGCCACCGGCGCCGCGACCGCGGTCGAGCAGATGATCGAGGAACGGCTACGCCGAGGGCTCGCGGTCCTCGACGAAGCCGCCTTCCACCCCGAAGCCAGGGACGCCCTGCGCGACCTTGCACTCGCCGCCACGGTGAGGGCGGCATGAGCGCCGCGCCGCTCGCCACGACCACTGCGGCGGACCTGCTACTGCACGAGGCCGCCGCGGACGACTGGGCTCTGATCAGCCCGTCGGTGTACGAGTGCGGCCGGATCGTTTCGGACGCGCCCTGGCTGGACGGCCATCCGGCCCGCCTCCGGTTCCTCCTGGCCGAGCAGGCCACCGACGGCGGCTGGGGCCTGGCGGGGTTCCGTCTGGTGACCAGCCTGAGCGCCACCGAGGCGCTGCTCACGGCATGCGATCGTGGCCTGCCTCAGGACCGGTCGATGCCCCTTGGTCAGCTGGCCAGGGCCGCCGCAGCCGGGGCACGAGCGTTACGCGGCTGGCTCGACGAGCCCGAGGTCCCGTTGCCGGATCTGGTCGCCATCGAG
This sequence comes from Micromonospora palythoicola, assembly GCF_036689795.1. Lineage (NCBI taxonomy): Bacteria > Bacillati > Actinomycetota > Actinomycetes > Micromonosporales > Micromonosporaceae > Micromonospora > Micromonospora palythoicola. The sequence goes on from NZ_JBAGKI010000070.1 coordinate 21,993, forward strand.
GTGCTCGTGCCATGGCTGATCGATCTGATCAACGATCATCTGCGCCGATTCGAGGCGGCTGGCCATCCGATCCTGGGATCGGTGGCGCGCGGCGGTCCGCTCGCGACGCCACCGGGCACAGCGCCGGAGATCCTGCGTCGACTGCGCGGCGCGACGGCGGCCGGCCACCCCGTACCGCCGAAGCTCTGGCACAGCTGGGAGATCATCGGATCGGACCGACCGGCCGACCCGGCCGTGACGCCGGTGTCCGGCAGCGTCGGATGTTCCCCGGCCGCGACTGCCGCCTGGCTGCGGGAGCGGCCGAACCCGGACCACCCGTCGTTGCGCTACCTGGACGCCGTGCAGACTCGGGCCGACGGCCTCTTCCCCGTCGGTGCCCCGATGCCGCACTTCGAACGGTCCTGGATCATCAACCTGTTCCAGGTGCACCGGGTGCCGTGCCGGGTGCCGCAGGCGGTACTCGACGCCCTCGAGATCGCCCTCGGCGAAGACGGCGCGGCCGCCGGCGACGGTCTGCCGGTGGACGCCGACGACACGGCCTCGGTCCTGTGGGCGCTTGACGCACACGGCCGCTCCCCCGACATGAACAGCCTGTTGCGCTACTACGACGGCACCCGGTTCTACACCTATCCCGATGAGCGCACGCCCTCGCCCACGGCGAATGGGCACGCGCTGGAGGCGCTGGGGCACCGGCTCCACCGGCGCCCGGACGAAGCTGACCGGTACGCCATTCCGGCCCGCGTGACTCGGGACTGGCTCATCGACACCCAGGCGGCCGACGGAAGCTGGTCGGACAAATGGCACGGCTCGCCGTACTACGCCACGGCGACCTGCGCGAACGCCCTCGCCAGCTACGGCGGCGCGGAGGCACGGCCGGCCGTGGAACGGGCCGTCGACTGGATCCTGGGCACCCGGCAGGGCGACCGCTGGGGGCACGGCTCCGGGACCGCGGAGGAGACGGCGTACGCGGCCTGGATCTTGAGTCTCAGCACCCGCGACGATTGGCGGGCCGAGATCCGGGCCGGGATGGCCGCGGCCCGCGCGACGCTGGCCCGGGCGGAGATAACCCCGAGTACCCCGGCGCTCTGGATCGGAAAGGACATCTACACCCCGGTCAGGATCGTGCGGGCCACCTGCCTCGCGGTCCTGCACCGCCTCGACGGGAGCGCCCATGGAGACTGAGACGCTGCTCGTGCCCTGTCCCTTCCCCGACCGGTCGCATCCCGCTGGAGCGGCCGCCGCGGGTTACGTCCGACAGGTCGCCTCCGAGATCGGCCTGGTCGGCCCCTCCAGTGCCAAGGTGTTGAACGGCATCGCGCTCGGTGAGGCCGCCGCCCTCACCTTCCCGGACACCGACCAGGAGCGGCTGCAGGTGGCCACGCTCTGGATCGCCTTCCTGGTGTTGTTCGACGACGCCTGGAGCGACCTGGTGGATTTCGACGGCGACTGGCGCAGCCGGGTGCGTGCGCAGCACGACTCCATCAGGGAGGTGCTGGGCGGCCAAGCCGCCGGACCGACCGACGGCCCACTCGTCCGGCTGCTCGCCCGCATCCTCGACGACATCGCGCACATCGACCCGGAATTCGACACCACCCGCCTGCGGCAGGAGATCCGCAACTACCTGGCCGCGACGCTGTGGGAACTGGACCTACGCAGCCGCGGGCGCATCCCTGACCTGTCGTCCTACCTGCTGATGCGTCGGGTGTTCAGCACCATGAGCGTGCAGGTGGAGCTGGACTACTTCGTCGACCGGCTCACGCTGCCCGAGGCCGTCCGGCTGCACCCGTGCGTACGCCTGGTCGACGCGGCGGTCGCCGACTACGGCTGCATCGCCAACGACCTCTACTCCCTCGACGCGGAACGCCGGGACGGGATCAGCTCGAACATCGTCATCGTCCTGGAGCACGAGTACGGCTGGCCGGAGCACCAGGCCTTCGCGTACGCGCGGCGCCTCGCCGAGCAGGCCCTGGCGACCTTCCAGCACATCCGCGCCGATCCGGGCAATTTCGGTCTGCCCGATGACGAGGCCGTCCGCCGCTACTTCCACCACTACGAATCGTTCATGTCGGCCGCCGTCCGCTGGCCGGCGCGCTCGGCGCGTTACCGCAGCCAGAGCTGACCAGCCACCGGTGCCGGTGGTCACTGCGAAAGGCAGGTACCCGTGTCCATCACCACGCATGCTTCCCGACGGGAGGCCCAGCCTCCCCGCGTCCCGGCCGGGTTGCCCCTCTTCGGTCACGGCCTACAGCTGCTCCGGCGGCGACTGGACTTCCTGCAGGAGGCCCGCCGCTACGGCCCGGTGGTCCGGGTCGGCCTCGGTCCGTCGACCGCATACCTCGTCAACGACCACACGCTCCTGCAGCAGATGCTCGTGAACGACGCCGCACTGTTCCCGCGCGGCATCCACTTCCGCAAGGCGCGGGCGGTCGCCGGCGACGGCATCATCACTGCGGAGGGCCCGGCGCACCGTCGGCAGCGCCGTCTGGTGCTGCCGGCCTTCAGCCGCAAACGCGTCCACGGATACAGCGACGTGATGCGCCGGATCGCCATGGAGCGGATCTCGTCCTGGCCGGAGGACCGGCCGATCGAGTTGAAGCCGGAGTTCGTCTCGTTGGCCACGACGGTCGGCACCCGGGCCCTCTTCTCCACGGACCTGGGGGCCGCCGCGGTCTCGGTCATCGAACGGGCGCTGCCGGTGCTGACCCGCGGAGTCAGCCTCCGGGCCATGGACCCGACCGGACTCATCGAGCACCTACCGCTGCCCACCAACCGCCGGTTCGGCGCGACCATGCGTGAGCTGCACGGCGTGATCGATGGAATCATCGACTCCTACCGGCGGACCGAGCAGCACGGCGACGACCTGCTGTCGATGCTGATGCTCGCCACCGACGAGCATGACGGGAAGGGAATGACCGACCGTCAGTTGCGCGACGAGGTCATCAGCATCCTGCTCTCCTCGGCCGAGACGACGGCGCTGACCATGAGCTGGGCCTGCCACGAGTTGGGCCGGCACCCCGAGGTGTTCCGATCTCTGCGGGCGGAGGTCGACCGCGTCCTGCCGGACGGTGAGCCACCGCGGCACGAGCAGCTGCCGGAGCTGGAGCTGACCCGACGGGTGGTGAAGGAGACGCTGCGGCTCTACCCGCCGACCTACTTCCTGTCCCGGACCGCCGTGAAGGACGTCCGCCTCGGCGAACATCTGATCCCGGGCGGCAGCACGGTGCTCTACTCCTTCTATTCGCAGCACCGCGATCCCCGGCTGTTCCGGGATCCCCACACCTTCGATCCGGACCGGTGGCTTCCCGAGCGGAGCGCAGACGTCACGCCGGAGGCGTACATGCCGTTCGGCGAGGGCGCACACCGGTGCGTCGGAGAGGGCTTCGCCTGGGCGGAGGCGATGACGTCGCTGGCCATCATCGCCCTGCACCGCGACCTGCGTCCGGTGAACGGCGACGGGGTCCGACCCACGGGCACGGTCACGCTGATGCCTCGCGGTCTGTCGATGATCCTGCCGAGGCGGGCGGCATGAGCGCCGGCCGTGAGGTGGCGGTGGACCGGGACGTCTGCGTCGGTGCCGGACAGTGCGTCATGCATGCGCCGGAGGTGTTCGACCAGGACTTGAACGGAGTCGTGACCCTGCGCACCACCGACGCCGGGGCCGACGTCTGGCAGTACGTCCTGGAGGCCGCCGATCGGTGCCCGGTGAAGGCCATCACCGTGCCGGGCGCATGAGCCAGGAAGGGGTGATCCCGTGCTGACAGAAGTCCACACGCCGCACGACCTCAAGAAGCTGAACCGGGCGGAACTTGCCACGTTGAGTGCGGAAATCCGGGCGTTCCTGGTGGCGTCGGTGTCCCGGACCGGTGGGCACCTGGGGCCGAACCTCGGGGTGGTCGAGCTGACGATCGCGCTGCACCGGGTCTTCGACTCCCCGCACGACTCCATCCTCTGGGACACCGGGCACCAGGCGTACGTGCACAAGCTGCTCACCGGGCGACACGACTTCTCCCGGTTACGACAGAGCGGCGGCCTGTCCGGATACCCGAGCCGCGCGGAGTCCGACCACGACCTGATCGAGAACTCGCACGCCTCGACGGCGCTGTCGTACGCCGACGGCATCGCGCGGGCACGGCAGATCCTCGGCGTCCGGGATCGGAGCGTCGTCGCCGTGGTGGGCGACGGTGCCCTGACCGGCGGAATGGCCTGGGAGGCGCTCAACAACATCGCGAGTGCCACCGACCGTCCGGTCATCATCGTCCTCAACGACAACGGCAGGTCCTACGCGCCTACCGTCGGTGGCCTCGCCCGCCACCTGTCCAGCCTGCGCGACCACCGGGATCCCGGTGCCGGGCAGTCGCCGACCCACCGGAGTTTGTTCGCGCAGCTCGGCCTGCACTACATCGGTCCGGTGGACGGCCATGACACGGCCGCCGTGGAGGACGCGCTGACCGCGGCGAGGTCACTCAAGGCACCAGTCGTCGTGCACTGTGTGACCCGTAAGGGCTGCGGTTACCCGCTGGCGGAGAGCGACGACCGGGACTGCTTCCACGGCATCGGTGTGATCGACTCCGTGACCGGACAACTGATCGCGAACGCCACGGCACCCAGCTGGACCTCGATCTTCGGTGACGAGCTCGTCCAGATCGGTGCCGAGCGCCCCGACCTGGTAGCGATCACGGCCGCCATGTTGCAGCCGGTCGGGTTGCAGCCGTTCGCGGAGAAGTTCCCGGACCGGGTCATCGACGTAGGAATCGCCGAACAGCACGCTGCCACCTGCGCCGCAGGCTTGGCGGCGGAGGGCCTGCATCCGATCGTCGCCGTCTACGCCACATTCCTGAACCGAGCCTTCGACCAGGTGCTGATGGATGTGGCTCTGCATCGCGCAGGCGTGACGTTCGTGCTCGACCGGGCGGGCATCACCGGCGACGACGGCCCCAGCCACAACGGCATGTGGGACATGTCGGTACTGCACGTCGTGCCCGGGCTGCGAATCGCCGCTCCCCGCGACGGGGCCAGGCTGCGGACGCTGCTCCGAGAGGCAGTAGCCATCGCTGACGTCCCGACGGTCGTCCGCTTCCCGAAGGGGAGCGCAGCCGCCGACATCGAGGCCGTTGAGCAATTTGACGGCGTCGACGTGATCGGCCGCTTCGGATCCGGACCGGACCTGCTGTTGATCGCGGTCGGGGTGATGGCCGGCACCTGCCTGGACGCCGCCCGCCAGTTGGCGGAGCACGGCATTGGGGTGACGGTCGTCGATCCCCGCTGGGTCCGGCCGGTCAATCCCGCCCTGCTCGAGCTCACCCGCCAGCACCGGATGGTCGCCACCGTGGAGGACAACGTCAAGGTCGGCGGGGTCGGGGCCGCGTTCGCACAGGCCGCGGTCGACAACCGGATCGACACACCATGCCTGACGTTCGGCATTCCTTCGGACTTCCTGGCGGTGGCGTCGCGCTCGCAGCTGTTGGCCGAGGTCGGGCTGACCGCCGGGGCGCTGGCCACCGAACTTCGCCGCCTGGTCACCGACTCGCTGACGACGCAGTAAAGGGGCGCAGATGGACATCGGAGAGAAGAAGGTTCTGCTGGCCAATCCCCGGGGTTACTGCGCGGGCGTCGAACGCGCCGTGCAGACCGTGGAGAAGGCGCTCGAGCTGTACGGACCGCCGATCTACGTGCGCAAGGAGATCGTCCACAACCGACATGTCGTGCAGGCGCTGACGGCGAAGGGGGTCCGCTTCGTCGAGGAGAACGATGAGGTTCCTGAGGGAGCGACGGTGATCTTCTCCGCGCACGGGGTCGCCCCGGATGTGCACACCTCCGCCGCCGCCCGCTCGCTGCGGGTCATCGACGCCACGTGCCCGCTGGTGACGAAGGTGCACAACGAGGTGCGCCGGTTCGCCGCCGAGGGATACGACATCCTGCTCATCGGTCACCAGGGGCATGAGGAGGTCCTCGGTACGGCGGGCGAGGCGCCCGCGCAGATCCAGGTGGTCGACACCCCGGAGGACGTCGACTCCGTGACGGTACGCGACCCGCAACGGGTGGTCTGGCTCTCCCAGACCACCCTGTCGGTCGACGAGACACAGCAGACCGTCCGCCGGCTCCGTGCCCGCTTCCCCGCTTTGCAGTCGCCGCCCAGCGACGACATCTGCTACGCCACCCAGAACCGCCAGGAGGCTGTGAAGGCGATGGCACCTGCGTGTGACGTGATCATCGTGGTCGGCTCGACGAACTCGTCGAACTCGCAGCGCCTCCGCGAGGTCGCGTTGGAGGCGGGCGCGAATGCGGCGTACCTTGTCGACTTCGCGCACGAGATCGCCGAGGAGTGGCTGGACGGGGCGCGTACGGTAGGGCTCACCGCCGGCGCGTCGGTGCCGAACGAGCTGGTGGAGGATGCGCTCGAGTGGCTTCGCGAGCGGGGCTTCACCACCGTCGAGCACGTCACCACCGCCGTGGAGAACATCGTCTTCGCCCTGCCGCAGGAGCTGCGCGCCGCGCTGCGTCCCGCTTCCGAACGGGA